>JASIJW010000117.1:0-4774 GCA_030050035.1 Acidobacteriaceae bacterium
CTCGCTGATGCAAAGTTCGGGCACTGCAGACCGGCAGTAATCGATGCCGGCATCCATTTTCCGGAACTAATTTTATCTTAAACTGTAACGTTACAGTAATGGTTGACAAAAACCCCTCTTTTCCTATAATGGACGAGTATTTTGCGCGCTTCGTTTTGCTCCGGCTCAGGATGGCGGCGAACTGCCTGCCGAATTCCGGGCTGGCCTTCGCGAGCGGTCCGCTGTCAGGCGGGCTTGCGCTGCCCGGGTTCTTGTCGTTGGTGTGAAATAGCGTCTGCATTAGAATGTGCAGCGGCATTGCCGCTCTCACCCGCGATTTCGAGTGGGGCGCAGCACGAGAGGTACAGGTGATCGCGAAGATGAAAGTCGTGAGCTTCTCTGGGGTTGGCTGGGTTGTGGCTGCGCTTCTGGCTACCCCGTCTGCACTCTGCGCGCAAACTGCCCCGGCAGCGAACCAGTGGGTTCTGAATAACGGGCTTGTCAGCCGCACCATCGCTTTCGATGTGCATGACGGCATCGTGACGCGAAGCTGGCAGAATTTGGTGGATGCTCACGAGTTTATCGATCCCACAGAGGAGACAATGGACAGTTATTACTGTCGTCAATTTCGCTTCGTCGCCAACGGCCACGCCTATACCGGCCTGGCTGATGCTTTTACCTTGGCGAAAGCGGAGGAGAACACCGATTCGACGGGTGCGCGCCATCTGAACCTGGACCTGAGTTCGCGCGACGGGGAATTCGACGTGACGCTCCATTATCTGCTCCCTGCAGGCGCTACCGCCGTTCGCCAGTTCATTACGATCCATAACCGAACTGCCCAGCCCCGCACCTTAAGCGAACTCTCCGTTGCCTGCGAACCGATTGCACCGGCTCAGCCTGCCGATCTGCTGGCATACGGCGGCTACGGGGAAACCCCCCGTGAAATCTTCTTTACTGGCCGTGCAGACGATGTTGCGATCCTGCTCGAAAATGCCCGCACTGGAGACGGCGTGGCTGTGCTGAGCGAAGTACCGGGGGTGCTCCGGCGCACCGAAGTCGGCGTAATCGGCAAATGGAATCAGTGGAAACCGGGCGTGGACGCCATGTACGATACGGATCTCTTTCCCTTTCAGCGCACGCTTGCACCCAACGAGACGTTCACTACTGCCTCGGTTTCTTTTCTCCTGTACCAGAGGGGAACGGCCCAGGATCCTCACTGGCTCATTCCGCAATATGTGCTGGCGCACATCGCGCGTCCAGAAACTGTGCCGCAATGGATATATAACGACTGGGAGCCGTTCCTCGGCAGGATCGACGCGACCGCCCTCAAAGAGGTCGAGGGCGCCGTAGCGCAGTCCGGCTTCGGAATTTTCTCCGTTGACGATGGATGGGAACAAAAGCGCAACGATAATGCCGTCAATGCAGCACGCTTCCCGGACGGGCTTGAACCACTGATGAAAATGGCGCAGCAAAGCGGAATGCGGTTTGGACTTTGGTACCCCTTGGCGGCTGCCGATCGCGATGCCCCGGTTGTGGTAAATCATCCAGAGTGGGTATGCCATGACCAGAACGGTGATATGCGCATGACTCAGGGCCTGGTGCTGATGAATCTTGCCTCGCCTTTTCGCGATGACGTGCTTGAGCGGCTTTTGGCTCAAGTCCGCCGCTATAACCTGCGCTATCTCAAGTTGGACCTGACAACCGTCTTCAATGTTTACGGCGAGCAGCCCGTCTGTTTCGGGCCCAAGGGTGAGCACGGGGCCAATTGGGCCGATCACGAAATAATTCCCCGCGGCTACGAGGCGCTCAGCTTCATCGCGGATCAACTGCATCACCGTTTTCCTGATTTACTCATTGACTACACTTACGAACTCTGGGGCGGCAAGCACCTCATTGACTACGGCCTGCTGCGCGACGTTGATCTCGACTGGCTTAGTAACGTTGGCGATCACAGCATCAACGACGCCGGTCCGCGGGCGGCCCGGATGCTCCTCGATCAGCGAGGCATGGCGATTCCCGCAGAATCGATGTTAATCGGCAACATCCAGGGAGAAACCGGTTCATGGCGTGTCAGAGCCGCCACGGAAATGGGCTTCGGGCCGGTGATGCTTGGGGATTTCCGCAAGGTTTCGCCGGAGGACCGCGCCCACTACGCAAGCTGGATTGGCCGCTATCGTTCCTTGCGGGAGCAGGTTCCCCTGAACGAATCGTTTTTTCCACTCGGAGCCTGGCGTCAGCCTCGGAGCAACCAATGGGATGGCTTCGCCCGTTTGTCACACAAGGGAGAAGGGCTGATCATCCTGTTCCGCAACGATGCTCCCGACGCAACGGCGCACTTTAGCATTCCTGGATTTCCGAGCGGCGCCGTGACCGCGGCGGTTTGGGATTCGAGCCAGACTTTCTCCTGGACAGGAGAGCAACTGCGTCGAGGGATCGATGTTCCCCTTTCCGGAATGGATGCTCTGGTTCTTGAAATTAGGCGCACTCAGTAATCTGCGCAGGCATAAGCAGGCATAAATGGCAGCCAACACCCAATCTGGCGAGACCCGAAATGTTCGCACAAAGTCCGTGATGCCCTGAATGCGTCACGAACTGCCCACGGGGTGCAACCATTTCATCATCCCAGCCGGCTTCGACGCCGTATCTGCCATGGCAGTTTTGTGCCACGTCAGTTTGAGAACGAGGAAAGTCTCATTATGCTAAAGGGAATTTCCAAATATATCGGTCCGGAGTTGTTAGCTGTCCTCCACAAAATGGGCCACGGCGACGAAATCGTCCTGGCCGACGCGCATTTTCCCGGACACTCACTCGGCCCGCAAATCGTGCGTGCCGACGGCGTTACCGTGGCGCAGTTGCTCGGCGGTATTCTGCCGCTCTTCGAGCTCGACTCGTACGCACCGCCGCTGATCATGATGCAGATCGTGCCTGGTGATACAGCAGACCCCAGCGTGGAAAGCGACTACATGCAAGTTATTCGCAAGCATTCGCCCTCTGAGCCCGACCCGGTGCGCATTGAGCGTCACGCTTTCTATGATCGAGCCAAAAGTGCATTCGTGATAGTCATGACCGGCGAGCTGCGCAAATATGGAAATCTGCTGCTAAAGAAGGGAGTAACACCGATTTGTGAGTGAGCCTCGCGGAGCAGCCTTCGTCCTTCCCTTGCGCGAGATTGCTGATGAAAGGCTCCTATGCGGAAAATCCAAACCGACATACAGCTCTGGCAAATTCATAAAGCTAACAATGCGATGACGTTATGACTAATCAAGCAATGAAATTCGCGCGTACTGTGCTCGGCGATGTGCCTGCCTCAGAGCTGGGCCACGTCAATGCTCACGAGCATTTAGCTATAAGCAATGGCCTCATCACGGTTCAGCACCCCGAGTATCGCCTGGACAGTCTGGATAAAGCGGTGGAGGAGGTCGAGGATTTCGTCAATGCTGGTGGTCGAACCATCGTCGACTGTGCTCCATGCGGTGTGGGCCGCAATCCCGACATTCTTGTCAACGTGGCTCGTTCGACGGGTGTCCGCATCATAGCGGCTACTGGGCTGCACAAAGACAGCTACTACCTCGATTCACATTGGAGGTTCCGCTACACCACTGAACAAATGGCAAACCTGTGGGCGGAAGAGATCGAAGACGGCATGGAGATCTCCGGCTACGAAGGGCCGCTCATTTTCCGTAGCTCGGCGCGAGCCGGAGTTATCAAGATAGCCACCGACTACCAACGGATTTCAAAAGCTACGCGCGTTGCATGCGAGGCCGCCGCCCTTGCGCATCATCGTACGGGCGCCCCTATCCTGACGCACAGCGACGTGGGCACCATGATGCTTGAGCAGATCGAGTTGTTTCGTTCCTTGGGCGTTGCTCCTCGCCACCTCATCATCTCTCATGCGGATCGTAACCCTGATTGGGTGCTGCACCGCGACGTTGCGCAATCCGGAGCATTTATGGAATATGACTGCCCGGGGAGAGTTAAGTACTTTCCGGAAATCACTATCGTCAATTTGCTCGCAAAAATGTTTGAACTCTCTCTGGGAGCACATATCGTGCTCGGCGGCGATAATGCTCATCGTTCGTACTGGCGCGCTTACGGCGGCGGACCGGGCATTTCGTATATCTTTCGGAAATTTATCCCAAGGCTCAAGAGGGATGGCTTTAGCGATGAGCAGATCTGCGCCCTCACCGTGAACAATCCCGCAGAATCTTTCTCGTTTGCAATGGAACGGGAAATTCCAATTGTTACTGAAAGCAATGAGACCAAACTGGCGCACAATCCGTGATTGTCTACTCCTTTCATACTTGTTCTTGTTGGGTTCGAATTAGGAATTCGAGATGGGCTAATCATGAGGTCTTGATTGCAATGACGGGCAAAGTTCTGGTTCATTCTCTTTCCGATCTTCTTGAGATGCGTGATGATGACCTATAAATTCCAGGTGGCGGCGGCAGTTACGTTATGGTGGGGAATGATCGCTGCCGGCGCGCAAGACCAGCCGCAACCGATTTACCTGAATCCAAACCTGCCTGCGCAGCAGCGCGCTGAAGATCTTGTTCGGCGAATGACGCTCGAAGAAAAGGCCAGTCAGCTCGTCAATCAGGCGCGAAGCATTCCTCGGCTCGGTATACCGGCTTACGACTGGTCGAGCGAAGTGCTGCACGGCGTAGCCGTAAAAGGGACGACTGAATTCCCGGAGCCAATCGGTCTTGGAGCAACGTTTGATCCCGCAACCATTCATGAGATGGCAGTCGACATCAGTATCGAGGGCCGCATCAACTATGAGATGCGCAGCAGAGAA
>JASIJW010000118.1:0-11817 GCA_030050035.1 Acidobacteriaceae bacterium
ACCTGTGAGTGGATCGACCGGCTGGCTCCCAAGTCGGTGGCGACCATCGCCATCGGAACCTGCGCGACATATGGCGGTATTCATGCCATGGCCGGCAATCCCACCGGCTGCATGGGGCTGGCCGATTATCTCGGCTGGAACTGGCGCTCTTCCGCTGGCTTGCCCGTGGTCAACGTGCCTGGCTGTCCGGTGCAGCCCGACAACTTTACTGAGACGCTGCTCTATCTGCTTTACCAGGTTGCGGGTCTGGCGCCGATCATTCCGCTCGACGATCAACTGCGGCCGACGTGGCTCTTCGGCAAGACGGTGCACGAAGGCTGCGACCGAGCCGGTTATTACGAGCAGGGCGACTTCGCCATCGAGTATGGTTCACCGAAGTGCCTGGTGAAGGTGGGCTGCTGGGGTCCGGTGGTGAACTGCAACGTGACTAAGCGCGGCTGGATGCGCGGTATCGGCGGCTGCCCGAACGTGGGCGGCGTCTGCATCGGCTGCACCATGCCCGGATTCCCCGACAAGTTCATGCCGTTCATGGACGAGCCGCCGGGTGCGCGCGTCTCTACTATTTCGGTGGGGTCCTACGGCAAAATGATCCGCTCTCTGCGCGAGATTACCAACAACACCGTGAACAAGGAGCCCAGGTGGCGGCATCCCGGCACGGAGCTAACTACCGGCTATTCAGCCAACCGGCACTGACGCCGCCGCTCGAGAAGGAGTTGAGCGTCGAAGTCGAAGGAGTTGGACGATATGGCGACCACAATTCTTCCGGAGACGCGGACCTCCGGCTCGCAGGGCAAGCTGGTGGAGATGAACTGGGACCCAATCACCCGGATCGTTGGCAGCCTGGGCATTTACACCAAGATCGATTTCGACAACCGGCAGGTGGCGGAGTGCTACAGCACTTCATCGATCTTCCGCGGGTATTCGGTGTTCATGAAAGGCAAGGACCCGCGCGACGCGCACTTCATCACCAGCCGGATCTGCGGTATCTGCGGCGACAATCACGCCACCTGCGCGACATACACGCAGAACATGGCGTTCGGCGTGCGGCCGCCCGCGCTGGGCGAGTGGATTGTGAACCTGGGCGAAGCTGCCGAGTACATGTTCGACCACTGCCTGTACCAGGACAACCTGGTTGGTGTGGACTTTTGCGAAAACATGGTCAAGGAAACCAACCCCGGCGTATGGCAGAAGGCACAGAAAACCGCCGCACCGAACGCCGACAAACATGGGTACAAAACCATTGCCGACATCATGACGGCGCTCAACCCTTTCACCGGCGAGTTTTATCGCGAAACGCTGCAGATGAGCCGGCTGACGCGCGAGATGTTCTGCCTGATGGAAGGCCGGCACGTGCATCCTTCCACGTTGTACCCCGGCGGCCCGGGAACGGTCGCAACTGTGCAGCTGTTCACGGATTTTGCCGTACGCCTGGCCAAATATGCGGAGTTCATGAAGCGCGTGGTGCCGCTGCACGACGACCTGTTCGATTTCTTCTATGAAGCGCTTCCCGGTTACGAGCAGGTTGGCCAGCGCCGCGTTCTGATGGGCTGCTGGGGCTCGTTCAACGATCCTGCTTTCTGCGATTACACGTACAAGAACATGGGTGACTGGGGCCGCAAGATGTTCGTTACTCCCGGCGTCATCGTAGACGGGAAGCTGGTGACCAATGACCTGATCGACATCAACCTGGGCATGCGCATCCTGCTTGGCAGCTCCTACTACGACTCCTGGGAGTACGACGAGATATTCGTAAAAGAGGATCCGCTTGGCAACCCCATCGACCGCAATCACCCCTGGAACCAGACGACCACGCCGCGTCCGCAGAAGCGCGATTTTGGCCGAAAATACACGTGGGTCATGTCGCCTCGGTGGTATGACAAGCGGACAGGCGATCATCTGCCGCTCGATACTGGCGGCGGTCCCATCGCGCGTCTCTGGTCCACTGCGCTGAGCGGCCTAGTGAAGAACGACTACATTGAGGCAACCGGCAATAGCGTGAAGATCCGGCTGCCGAAGACGGCGCTCAAGCCGGAAGTCGAGTTCGAGTGGAAGATCCCGAAATGGTCAAACGCGATTGAACGCGATCGCGCGCGGACTTATTTCCAGGCCTACGCCGCGGCAATTGCATATCACTTTGTTACCAAGGCGCAGGAGGAATTGTTCGCCGGCCGCAACAAGACGTGGAACGACTTCACGGTGCCCGACAATGCCATCGGTTGCGGGTTCCACGAGGCGGTGCGCGGCGTGCTCTCGCATCATGTCGTCATCCGCGATGGCAAGATTGCAAATTATCATCCGTATCCCCCAACGCCGTGGAACGCTAGCCCGCGCGATATCTACGGCACGCCGGGGCCCTATGAAGATGCCGTGCAAAATACGCCAATCTTTGAGGACAACGGACCGGACAACTTCAAGGGCATCGACATTATGCGCGCGGTGCGCAGCTTCGATCCCTGCCTGCCCTGCGGCGTGCACATGTACAACGGGAAGACGCGATTGCTTGAAGCGCGGCACGTGCCCATGTTCGGCGCACACGGCAGCGTGGAGCCGGAGGCAGAAGGAGCGTTGTGATGGCCCAGAACCGGCGAGAGTTCGCGCGCCGCAGCGAGCGCATTGAAGAACTGGTGAGCCGGATCGAAAACTGCGGCGACCTGGCCTCGAGGGCCGTTGCGAAGGAACTGCTCCAGAGCGTGCTTGAACTGCATGCCGCGGTGTTGGAGCGGATTCTCGACGCAGTGCGTGCTGCCGCAGGCGGCGAAGCGGCGATTCGCGAAATCGCAGCTGATGCGCTCGTCTCCGGCGTGCTATCGCTGCATGGCATCCATCCGGTTGCAGTCGAGGAGCGCGTGGCCGCGGCTATCGAAACGACACGGCCGTATCTGGCCTCCCATGGCGGCAGCGTAGAGCTGGCGTCGATTGAAGAAGGAGTTGTGCACGTGCGCCTCAAAGGAAGCTGCGGAAGCTGCTCGTCGTCTGCCGAGACTCTGGAAAATGCAGTGGAAGATGCCGTCTTCAACGCTGCGCCGGAGGTTGCTGCCGTTGTTGCCGAGCCTGCGCCCGCGCAGCCGCATTCCGAACTCGTCGTGTTGCGCGCGAGCTGAAGAGAAGGAGGATTGGATGTTCCGTCAAGCAATACCCACACAAGCGATACCCACATTGGACGCTCACACGCCCGGCACGCATCGCGGTGAGGATTGGTTGAAGCACGACAAGGAGCCGGGGCGCGAGAATGGGACCGTCAACGCGCGCAGCTCCACCGGAATCAACGCCGACAAACGCGAACCCATCGATCCGCGCATGCCGCACCTGCCACCCGCATAGGAGCCTGCTGTGCACGCGGATCATGGGCTAAAAGCGAAACATCGCGAAGAGAGCGGGAGCGGGGAAAATGCGCTTGCCTCTTTAAGGCGGTTTGCAGGTTCTGCTCCACAGATTGAGCGTTGCGAGCTGTGCGGCGCTTCCGCCGGGACCATCCATCCGCATCTGCTCGATCGCACCACGCGCGCCATTGTGTGTGCGTGCAGCGCCTGTGCGCTGCTGTTTGCGAATCAGCAGGAGGGCAGATACCTGCGCATTCCCTCGGATGTCCGCGCTGTCGGCGATCTGGCTTCAACCGGCCAAGAGGTCTGCCTCGAATGGGAAGCGCTGCCGCTGCCGATCGATCTGGCGTTCTTCATCCGCGGCGCGGACGGCCGGCTGCGAGCCATGTATCCCAGTCCCGCGGGCGCTGTCGAGTCGAGCCTGCCGCTTGAAAGTATCGAGCAACTGCTGGCGTCAAGTCCCTCAGTTGCCGGGATGCAGCCGGAAGTCGAGGCGCTGCTGGTGAGCCGCATGGCCGGCGACGTAGCGGAGTTCCTCGTTCCTATTGACGAGTGTTACCGGCTGACGGGACTGATCCGCGTGAAATGGCGCGGCTTTTCCGGCGGGACCGAAGTGCGGATCGCCATCCGCGATTTTTTCGCCGAGATGCGAACGCGGGCCGGCATGGTTGCGGGAGAATTCCATGCCTGATCTCACCTTCCGTATCGAAGATGTCTCAGCGATGCGTTATTCGGCGGCGCCGATGCTGGCCGCGCGGCTGCGCGTTTCGAACGCCAACGCAACCGAGATGATTCATTCCGTCCTTCTCAATTGCCAGGCGCGCATTGAGCCGCTGGGAAGAAAATACAGCGCCGAAGAAGAAGCTCGCCTACTTGACCTCTTTGGCGAGCGCGAACGATGGGCGCGCACCATGAAGCCGATGTTGTGGACGCAGGCTGCACTCAATCTTCCGGGATTCACCGGATCCACGCAGGCTGAGCTGCCCTTGCCCTGCACGCTCGATTTTGATCTAGGTGCGACAAAATTCTTTTATGGACTGGAGGTTGGCGAGGTTCCGGTTTCCATCCTATTCAGCGGCACAGTGTTTTACGCTGCGCCGGACGGCCGGCTGCAGGCAGCGCAGATTCCCTGGGACCGCGAGGCGCGATTTCATTTGCCGGCAAGCGCGTGGAAAGCGGCTGTTGAAATGCACTATCCCAACGCGGTGTGGCTGCGCCTCGAGCGCAGCAGCTTTGACCAACTGTACCGCTACAAGGTCGCGCACAGCCTGCCGATGTGGGAACAAGCGATCGCGCGGTTGATTGAAGGGACGGGCGATTGCGCGGCTGATGTCCAGCCGTCGGAGAAGATGCCGCGATGACCTTCGCCGCAGCCGAAAAGATCGCCGATGCCATTCTCTTCGAGGGCTATATGCTCTACCCCTACCGCCCATCGGCCCTCAAGAATCGGCGGCGCTGGAACTTCGGCACTCTCTGGCCGCGAGCTTTTGCGCTGGCGCAGCGGCCACACGAGCCATTTTCCTTTTGCGCCGAGACGTTGCTTGAAGCCGGACCAAAGGCGAGTCTCGATCTGCGACTGCGTTTTTTGCAACTCATGCCCGAGCCTGGCGTTGAGTCTGCGACCTGGGACGTGGGCATCGTTCGCACGCGCACTCTCGAAGAGCTTTGCATTGCCGAAACCGCCAACCCGGTGCAACTCACGCTCGATCTGACGGCGCTTTCTGCCGAGGAAAGAACGAATGCGCCTGATTGTTTTGAGGAACGTCCGTTGACGGTATCGCTCGAGTATTGCATAACAAAGCGCGAAGGCCAGTTGTTCCGCATCGCCATTACGGTTGCGAATGAGAGCCCTTTGCCGGCAGACCAGCCAGCCGCTCGAGCACAGGCGCAAGCTGCCGCACTCACCTCGGCGCATCTTCTGCTTGCTGCGCGCGACGGCGCGTTCGTCTCCCTGCTCGATCCGCCTCCGCAGTATGCGACTACTGCTCAAGCCTGCGCCAGCCGCGGCGTCTATCCGGTGCTTGCCGGCCCCGAAGGCGACCGCACCTTGATGCTCTGCGCGCCCATCATCCTCTACGACCATCCGCAGATCGCGCCCGAAAGTCCGGGCGACTTTTTCGACGGAACGGAGATGGACGAAATGCTGGCTCTCCGCGTCCTCACTCTCACCGACGAAGAAAAGCAAGAGATGCGCCAGAGAGATCCGCATGCCCGGGCAATTCTCGAGCGCGTGGAGAAACTGGCCAGCGCCGCCCTGCTCGGCGTTCACGGCGCATCGCGTTCCGTCGCCCCGTCTGTCGGCCAAACCAGCGTGGAAGTCGGCGGCGCGATCGGCTCGCAGGAAATCGAGTCATGGGATCCGTTCGCCGAAAAACCGGCCGTCGAATCCGTGCCGGTCTTTGGAATCGGTGTGCGCAAGGGCGACCGCGTGCGCCTGTGGCCTCAAAAACAGGCTGACATCATGGACTCGGTGATGGAAGGCCGCGTGGCTGTTGTCGAGGCCATCGAGCAGGACCTTGAAGGCAACGTGCAGCTTGCCGTCGTTCTGGAAGATGACCCAGGCCGGGACATGGGACTGCTGCGCCAGGCCGGCCATCGCTTTTTCTTTTCGCCTGAGGAAGTGGAGCCGCTCAGGAAGGAGGCATTATGACTGCGACGGACAGCGAGGGAAAAATCCTAATTGCTTGCATTGGAAATATCTTTCTGGGTGACGACGCCTTCGGGGTCCAAGTGGCGCGGGAGCTGTGGGTTTTGGAGCTGCCCGAGGAAGCTGTTGTAGCGGACTACGGGGTCCGCAGCATTGATCTCGCCTACGCGCTGCTCGAGCCGTGGTGGGCCATCATCCTGGTCGATGCTATCGCCTGCGGCGGCCCGCCCGGCAGTTTGTATCTTCTCCAACCTGATGCGGACACGGAAAATGGCGCCGGCCTCAACCCGCACGTGATGGGTCCGGCGCAGGTGCTGGCGATGGCGCGCACACTCGGTTCTATCACGGCTCCGATATATATCGTTGGGTGCGAGCCGCAGGATTTGGGCGGGGAACTCGAGGGACGCATCGGACTATCGCCGGCCGTTGTAGCAGCGGTACCACGCGCTGTGGCTATGATTGAGCGGCTTGTTGAGCAATTATCCAAAGCGGGCGCCGTCGCCGGTTTACGCTAAGAACCCTTCCAAAAGGAGAAGCCAATGAAGACTGCAGCCTGGATCGTCTCGTCACTTATGGTCGCCTGGGCGGTGTTTTCCGTAGCACCGGATCTCCGCCGCTACATCAAAATCCGGTCAATGTAATTCGCCGCCGCAGAATCTCAGGGCCGCGAAAATCCGGGCCTATCGCTTTCGCACTGCGTGTACTCGTGCCTGCGCGCAACTGCATGATTGTTGCGCTGCGGCCTATTTTCGCCGGCGCGATTTGCGCCACCAGTGCCAGATCGAAAGCCCGGTGGCCGCAAAGCACAGCAGGATGAAGGCGAACATGCACCGTTCAAAGGTCTCAGACCTAGCGATGCGCAGTACTGTAGGTCCATAATGCAGCGCCAGCACGGCGAGAATGGAAAATCGCACGCCGCGCGCAAGGAAGTTGATCACGAGAATGCGCCAGATGGGATAGTCGACCGCCGCTACTGCGGCGATGACGGTGGTGAAGGGAAACGGTGGGGGCGCAAGGCCTGCAATCGCGACGGCCCCTCCAGCGCGATTGCTGATGCTCCTGGTGATGCGCTGGTACTGCCGGTCGCCGGCAACCTTGCGGATACCTTCCTCACCCAATTTGCGCGCCACCAGTGCCAAAATGAGCGCGCCCAGCGTTGAGCCGACGGCCGCCGAGACCACGTACAACGGCACTCCTTGGCGATGACGCGCCACCATGCCCACCACGACCATGTCGTTGCCGAACGGAAGCACCAGGAATGAGGAATCCAAAATTCCCATTACCAGCGGGCCAAAGTAGCCAATTTGAAAAATGAAGTGCAGGAATGCATGGACAAAGGGCTTCATTCGCGAACAGCGCTACCTGCACGCTTCCTCAATGGCTATAGATGCAGCCCGCCGACGGTTGTAGGTGCCTCGATAGCCTTTAATCGCATCACATAAAATTGCAACAGGACTACAATTACGTGCCGGATCGCTTCGCAGGCAGACGAGATCCACATTCCCCCTTTATAAGGAGCTCGCTCGAATGAAGACTACCGCCAGATTTTCTGCCCTTTCCGCGCTTGCTATTGCTCTTCTACTGACCCCAGCCGGATGCAAGTCGAACAACCAGTCGAATAATCAGTCGAAAAATCAGAACAGTTCCCAAACGAATCCACAGAGCAATCCGCAAGCCGAATCGCAGAACAATTCGCAGAACGCGCAACCCCCGGCCGCTGCGGCCGCGCCCGGCGCAGCCACAACGCCGCAGGCTCCGCCGCAGCCCGCTGCGGTTGATCTGCCGGCCGGCACGCATCTGCGCGTGCGGCTCGACGAAGATCTTGGCTCGAAGATCAGCCAGCCGGGCGAGACCTTTCACGCGACCCTCGCGGACGATGTGGTCATGAACGGCCAGACCGTGATTCGCAGGGGTGCGCGAGCCGAGGGAACAGTTGTTGACGCCAAGCCATTGGGCCGCTTCAAGGGCGGCGCTGAGCTGGTGGTGCGCCTGGACCGCGTGCATACGCAGTGGGGCGCTTATCCAGTGAACACCAGCAGCGTGGAGCGCCTAGAGAAAGGCAAGGGCAAGCGCACTGCGATGTTTGCCGGCGGCGGTGGAGCATTTGGTGCGGTGATTGGCGGACTTGCTGGCGGCGGCAAGGGAGCGGCAATCGGTGCATTGGCGGGCGGCGGCGCGGGAACCGCAGGCGGCGCCTTTACGGGCAACAAGCAGATCGTGCTTCCCGCCGAGACGTTGCTTACGTTCCGTCTGGAGCGGCCAGTGCATATCGTGCAGGGGCAATAAAGCACGATTGCACGTTAGAGCGGTTTCAGAGTTACCATGCCCTTTTGAGGACTTCGGAAGGTGGCATTTTCTTGGGGAAAATGCCACTCAGCAGCGTGCCTGCGGGATGCAGCAACTCTGGAACCGCTTTATGGCAATTCCTGAGTTGCTGTGTTTTTATCGATTCTGTGCAAGGTCGCCGCTCCCTGATGGTTGCGTCGACTTGAACGCAGTGGCTCCGGGATACAGTTACTTAGGGATTGCTTTAGCCGCCGCGCACCTGGCCGCGCCCGCTGCTCTTCACCACGTACATGCGCGAATCTGCAGCGCCAATGACTGTGTGCAGCGTGGCGCCGTCGCCGGGTGCGGTTGCCACGCCTGCGCTCGCGCTCACCATGAGCTTCAGCCCGTTGCTCATCTGAAAAGTCGTACCCATGAGCGCGCGGTGCAGTTCGACGGTATGAGCTAGCGCAGTCTTTTCGGGCGTGTCGGGCATGAGCAGCACAAACTCGTCGCCTCCATAACGGAAGCATCGGTCGCCGGGCCGGCTCAGTTCCTTGATTCGGCGGCCTACACTTGCTAGTAACTCGCTGCCGATCAGGTGCCCGTGGACGTCGTTAACCATCTTGAACCGGTCGAGATCGAGGAAGGCCAGGCTCAATTGACTGCTTTCGGGCTTCATTTGCTCTAGCTCACGGCTGAGAACGTCGTATAGGTGACGCACGTTGTAGAGGCCGGTGACGTCGTCGGTGATGGTGAGCTGCTGGATGCGCGCAACGTCGCGGGAATTCTCGATGGCGATGGCTGCATGGTCGGCAAGGATGTGCAGAAAGGCGATGGTGTAATCGTTCATCTGCTCGGCGCGCGGATTGAAGATTTCGATTGCGCCGTGGGTACCCTTGCGGCCACGCAGGGGCAGCGCGATTACCGATTTCACTTTGCTCGGCTTTGCCGAGCCAATGCGCAGCACGCGCGGATCGCTCACGGCCTCGGGAACGAGAAGCGTTTCCCCGTGCTGGACCACCCATCCGGCGACGCCCTCGCCGACTTTGACGCGGAGGTCGCGGAGCTCGGCCTGGCGGCCGCCGGCAGCGAGCGCGTAGTACAGCTCCTGCGTGGCTTCGTCGAGCATAAGCAGCGTCCACAGCTCGGCCTGCACGACGCGTTCCATTTGCTCCAGGATGGCACGCAATATCGCATCGAGATTGAAACTCGATGTGAGAGAGCGCGTGAGCTGGTGAAACACAAGCAGATCTGCGAGCGGGATACGACCTTCCGTCTCGTTCGACATTTCCATGCCTTTGGGGGGGGTCTAGTACCAACAATTCTGCCATAGTGAAGGAAGGAATCGGCCGATGACAAGATAATTATCTGGTTGGCCGGCGGAATTTTATCCGCCGATGTGCACCATGGAGCGCGAGGGCTTCAGGAATCCCGGCTCGCCGATGTGATGACGTGCTTCCTTACCCTTTACTGTACGGATAATGTAGGCGCGCAGCTCCTCGTCAGGAGCGCCTGCGCGCATTCTGCCGTAAATGTCGTGTTCCACCTGCGAAAACAGGCAGGTGCGGATCTTGCCGTCGGAGGTGAGCCGCACGCGGCTGCAGGCGCCGCAGAAGGCCTGGCTGACGGGCGCGATGATGCCAATCTCTCCAGCGCCGTCGGCGAAGGTATAGCGGCGCGCGGTCTCGCTGGGGTCGCGCAGCGGAATCTCGGCCAGCGCCGGCATGGTGGTGCGGCCGATGCGGTCGACGATCTCCTTGAGCGGCACGACGATCTGCGGCGACCACAGACGGCCTTCTTCGAGGGGCATGAACTCGATGAAGCGCACGACCACGTCTTCCTTGCGAGCGAAGCGGGCGAAGCCCTCGATCTGATCGTCATTGAAGCCGCGCAGAAGCACGCAGTTGATCTTGAGCGGCGTGAGGCCGGCCGCGCGCGCGGCGCGAATTCCGCCGAGCACGGTTTGGAAGCTTCCCGGCACGCGGGTGATGCGCTCGAACGTGGCGGCGTCGACCGCGTCCATGCTCACAGTGACGCGGTCGAGCCCTGCGGCTTTGAGTGGTTCGGCGAGCGAGTCGAGCAAGTGGCCGTTGGTGGTCAACGCGAGGTCCAGCGGCTCGTCCCAGAGAGTGCGTAAACGGCGAAGTTCGCGGACGAGGTCCGGAAGATCGTGGCGCAGCAGCGGCTCGCCGCCGGTGAGACGAATTTTTGTAATGCCCAAATCAACGAACAGGCGGATCAGGCGCAGATACTCGTCGATGCGCAGCTCGGGATATTGCGGCCCGATTTCGCCAGTGCGGCAGTAGACGCATTTGTAATTGCAGCGGTCGGTGACGGAGACGCGCAGATCGTGGATCACGCGGCCGTGGCTGTCGGTCAGGCGCGCATCGGCACCCGCCGCTAGGGGAACGGTTTGGAGGGCATTCGCCATTGGCAGCATCGATTACCGGCACTACAAGGCTATACCGTTTGACACCGGTTTGCAGAGCCGAAGGAGGGCAGGGAAGACTGGATAGAGAAAAGCGTCTGCCGGCGCGAGCGATTGGCCGCGCCGGCGAAGAAAAATTTGGTCAGAAAATCGGTCGATATTCGTCGATGTATTCGTCGACGTGCGGAGTTCCGCGGTTAATCGATGCGCGGAGTTCCGCGGCGGAGCACCAGTCCGGCGGTACCGAAGCCGGCCACCAGGATGAGGGCGAGGAAGAAGTAGTAAGCCATCGGATGCGCCCAGCCCGGATCGTAGCTCAGGTCCTGACCCACCCACAGTAGCAGCACTGTGGCGATGACGCTGAACTGGCCGGCGATGACGAGGAAGGTATGGCCCAGGTCGCGCCGCTTATCCAGCGCTTCCACTTGATCAGGGGTAAGATTGCGCTCCTCGGGGGGTAGAAGGGTATTGGCCATTGCGTTCTCCTGATACGTTCTCCTGGCGGGCCTTGCTCAATTTCAGCCTGAACCCGCGCACATCGATTCAATCATACTGCTGCGGTTGCGCGCCAGCGGGATTGGTGAAAAGGAGCCTTTCAATCCATCAGGAAGGCGAGCGACTGCAGCGTGGTAATTTCGAATGGCTTGCGGCAGCGGATATTCTGGCAGGCCATTTTGTCGTCGCGGCGCACCATGTAGGACTGCGCTTTGGCGAAGCGGGCGCGGTCCCGTTCGTCGGCGCCGCGCGGCAACTGGGGGCGCTTACGGCGGACCACCCAGGTGACTTTATAGTCGGCAGCCTGGCCGCATTTGGGGCAAGTCAGCGTATGAGTGCGCTGTTCGGTGGTCTCGGTAAAAAAATCGCGCTCTTCCATATGCTGAAATCCTCCTGCCGGCCCGAATCGCGCCGCCGACGCAGAGTGCATACTTTCACTTCCAGATCGGCGGGTTTTCTTTCATACTAATCCTCCGAACAGATTCTTCCGGTTGATCTTCTGCGCCGATTGAATAATCGGCCGATAATCAACCGTGGATACGATACGATGGCCCGACGCAAACCAGTCCGGTTTTCCGCCGCGAAAGCGGTGAAGGCGAATGCCCGCGAGCGCGTGGGCCAGCCGAAGCCAGTTCGCGTGATCGAGGAAAAGACGCGCA
>JASIJW010000119.1:0-12064 GCA_030050035.1 Acidobacteriaceae bacterium
CCGTCTCAATCTTGCTCAGGCCAGACAGGAAACAGGCTTCATACCCGATCGTCGCCGTGATCGCGTGATCGGGATGGCGTGCCTGCCAATAGGGCAAAATCACGACACGCGGCCGCAGGCGGCGCAGCACGCGCACAATTTCGAGCCGGTTGGCAAGGGTGTTCTCAATCGCGCCGTCCGAAAAGCTGAGCGCGTCGCGCCAACCCACGCCAAGAATCCGTGCTGCCTCTTCGGCTTCCGCCTCGCGCTGCGGGGCGCTGCCCCGCGTGCCGGCCTCGCCTTGGGTAAGATCGAGAATCGCCGTGCGCAGCCCGCGCGCAGCCATGCGCAGCAGCGTTCCTCCGCAGGTCTGCTCCACATCATCGCGATGCGCAGCGATGGCCAGAACATCGGCGCGGAAATCGGCAGGTGCTGGCATAAGGCTCGAGGAAGAACCGGCCTGCAAACAGCGCTCAAACTCGCGAAGCTAAACTAGCCCCGCCAACACCGCTAATAAACGGTATTGTTGGCGTCGCTAGTGGCATCCATATACGCCACGTCCCACGCCGTTCCGGTGACCGTAACGAACTCGTTGTTGAGAGCCGACCCGTCCTGCGTGGAATAGATGTACACCTGACCGCCTTCGGCGGTATAGATCTTGTGCAGCCCGGTAACCGCGGCAATGCCCGTAGCATCGCCGAGATACGGTTCAATCATTACCACCTGGTTGGTCGACGTGTTGTACATCGTCAGGCAGCCGTACCCGCCGGCCGCACCGGTTGCGAAGCGCACGCCGTTGGTGCACTGCCGCATGCCGATCCACAGAGTGTTGTCGTCCGCCTCGAGCATGCGGCTCACGCCGCCGGGCACGCCGTCACTGATCGAAACGGCAGGATTGGAAATCGTAAAGCTGGCCAGATTCACCACCGTCAGATTGCCGCCGAAAAACGTTTGGCCGGAAATGGTCTGCGGCTGCTGACCGACAACATACATGGTGCTGGAGTCGACAAGCGCATTGCTGGCCCCGCCGGGAATCGCAATCGTCTTCATCGCCGTCGCCGATGAGTTGGCGCACGGGGAGCTGTTACAGGGCAGCAGACCCGAGGATTGGCCGGGTTGGAAGATCATGGGCGAGATGGGCAAAATCGAGATCGACGCCGTTGTGCCGCCGCACTCTGGACCGCAGTTCAGTATGTATGCCGTGCTGCCGTCGGCGGAAAAAACCGCCTTGACCGGCCGGTCGAAGCTCAGCGGGGCGCCATAATAGTTGCCCGTTGCATCCACGTTGTCGGGGCTCTGCACTTGGAAAAGGCACCAGCTCGGCGCATTCTGCGGCTCGCAGTCCACCGCCGCTTTGGGCCAGGTGCTCGGTCCGCCCGAGTAGGCGATTGACTGCGCCTGCGTAAGCGCGCGCGGGTAATAAGCGTAATCGGAGTTCTGCACAAACGCCAGCGCCATTGAGCCGCCCGGGTTCACGCTCACCCGGTACACTCCAGGCAGTCCGAACGAGATGCCCGTGTTGCTGGCCGTGCTGACCACCGTGAACAGGTTCGACTGCTGATTGGCAGCGAAGGCGTACAACCCATTACGGGTGACGAAGATGCTCGATGACGGTCCGGAAAGCCCGCCAACAGTGCTCGATTCCTTCTCTTCCTGGTAGTTAATAAGCGCAAAGCTGCCGTCGCCCTCGCTGTAAACGGCTCCGAGCTGCTCCTCGGGCATGTTCTGGATGCTGTAGGGCAGATTGCCGCCGAACCCGGCAATCGAGAAAGACGCAGGCGTGCCGTTGTAACCGCTGCGTTCATCGTAATAAGCGTCCACGATCTGCAGCGCGCCTTTGCTCAGCCCGCTGGGATTCTGGATCGCGATCATGACCCGGTTGAGGAGCTTACTCGGCGGCAATTGCCTGCCATCAACATAGGTGGTGCTGCCGCAGCCCGCCAGCACAGCAGCCAGCACCAGGGCGGCAGCGGCGCTCATCCAAAAACTACTCTTTTTCAAAATCCTTACCCTCGGAATCTAACCGTCCACCGGACGGCGCAAAGATCTCCGCCGCCCCGAACAAAATCAATCGCGAAACAGGCAGCCGGAGAGGCCAAAACTCACAAGCCGGAACCGGATTTTGCCTATGTTTTGACTCTCGAAGTATAACAAAGTGGCCCATATGGCTGGATAGCCTCCCTAGGACCAAAACCGGGTGCCCCACCCTCGCGCCGTCTTTGTTTTTGGCGCTAGGGTGGGAAGCGATGCGACCAACATCGCCGCACCCAGACTCCTTTGCCCAATGCGTTAGCATTGTCAACAGAATGACGCAATTCACCGAGACCTTGCTGAGCCGCCCCATGCTTGCCGACGGCGCCATGGGAACGGTGCTCTATGCACGCGGCGTGTTCATCAATCGCTGCTACGACGAGCTGAACCTCTCTGACCCGGGCCTGATCCTGGCCGTGCACGAGGAGTACCTGCAGGCTGGCGCCGAGATCGTCGAGACCAACACCTTTGGCGCAAACCGCTTCCGGCTCACGCGCCACGGCCTCGGCGGCAAGGTGCGCGAAATCAACGAGGCCGGCGTGCGGCTGGCGCGCAAAGCCGTCGATCACCTCAGGGAAAAGCAGGCAGGCGAAGCGTGGGTCGCCGGCTCCGTCGGGCCGCTTGGCGTGCGGCTTGAGCCCCTCGGCAAAACAGGCCTCGACGAAGCCCGCGCCGCCTTTGCCGAGCAGATTGCCGTTCTGGCCGGAAACGGTCCGGGGAATGGCGTAGACCTGCTGATCATCGAAACCATGTCCGCCCTGAACGAAGCACAGCAGGCGCTCGAAGCTGCGCACCAAGTTGCTCCACACCTGCCAGTGCTGGTCATGGTCACAGTCGACGACGAGAGCAACTGCCTTGACGGCGCATCGCCCGCGCACGCCGCCACGCTGCTCACCGAGTGGGGCGCAAGCGCCATCGGCGTCAACTGTTCCACCGGCCCCACAACCGTGCTCACCGCCATCGAAGCCATGCGCGCCGCAACCGCGCTGCCGCTGGCTGCCATGCCCAACGCCGGCATGCCGCGCGCCGTCGAGGGCCGCAATATCTATCTATGCACGCCAGAGTACATGGCCAGCTTTGCGCGCAAGGCCATCGGCACTGGCGTGCAGATTGTCGGCGGCTGCTGCGGAACGACGCCCAACCACATTCGCGCCATGCGCTCGGCCATGCGCGCCCTCGATGCGCAGGCGCACGTGGAAGTTCCAGGCGTAACGCCGGCCGTGACCAGCGAAATTCCTCCGGCGCCCTTGGCGCAGCGCTCAAAGCTGGGCTCGCTGATTGCGGCAAAAAAATTCGTGACGCTTGTGGAAGTAGTGCCGCCAAAAGGCATCGACTGCTCCAAAGAGATTGAAGGCGCAGGCATGCTGGCTGCCCTCGGCGTCCACGCCATCAACGTGCCGGATTCGCCGCGCGCCTCAGCCCGCATGAGCGGCCAGAGCCTCGCCATCCAGATCCAGCAGCACACCGGCGTCGAAACGGTGCTGCACTACACCTGCCGCGATCGCAACATTCTCTCCATCCAGTCTGACTTGCTCGGTGCATCCTCCATCGGCCTCCGAAACATCCTCTGCGTCACCGGCGACCCGCCCAAGCTCGGTAACTATCCTGACGCCACCGCCGTCTTCGACGTGGACTCAATCGGCCTCGTCAATATTGTGCAGCGGCTCAACCACGGGCTCGATGTAGGCTCGAACGCCATCGGCGCAAGCACCAACTTCACCATCGGCGTCGCGGCCAACCCCGGCGTTGGCGACATCGAAAACGAAATCCGCCGGTTCGCCTACAAGGTGGAAGCCGGAGCCGAGTATGCGATCACGCAGCCGGTCTTCGATCTGAAACTGCTCGAGGATTTTCTCGAGCGCACCCGCGATCACCGCATCCCCATCATCGCCGGCATCTGGCCGCTCACCAGCCTGCGCAACGCCGAGTTCATGAAAAACGACCTGCGCGTCTCCATGCCCGAAGAGATCATGCTGCGCATGGCCCAGGCCGAAACGCCGGAAGCCGCGCGCGAAGAGGGCATCCGCATCGCGCAGGAGATGCTCGAAGCAGTACGCCCCTACGTGAACGGCGTGCAGGTAAGCGCGCCCTTCGGCCGTTACGAAGTTGCCGCCGAGGTAATCGCCAGCGTGCTCCCACACGGCGCAGTCGAGATGCAGAAGCAAAGCAGCCCGGGCGATTAAAATTTACCGACAGAAAGCATAGGCGAACTGCATGCCTTCATTTGAAGAGTCGCTGAAGAAACTCGAATCGATCGTCGAGCACCTGGAAAAGGGCGATCTGTCGCTGGAGGAATCGCTCAAGCTGTTTGAGGAAGGCGTCGCTCTCTCCGCCGCCTGCAAGCAGGAGCTCGATTCTGCCGAAGGAAAAGTGCAGATGCTCGTGAAGCAGCGCGACGGCTCTCTGAAACCCGAGCCTTTCCTGACAGAAAAGCCGTTCTAGCTGTTCCCTGTTCCCTGTTCCCTGGTTGTTCCGCCTTCTTGTTCCCTTGGTCCCTGTTTCTTCGCCAACCGCACCAACACCGCCTGTTCCCGCAATACTTGCTTCAACGGCCGCGCCGGCGTGCCGTAGAGCACCGTCCCCGGCGGCAACCCCTCATTCGTAACGGTCTTCCCATTGAACACCCCCGACTGCCCGCCAAGAATCACGCCGGGGCCCACGTGCGCATGATCGCCGATACCCACCTGCCCCGCAAGAATCGCGCCCTTGCCCACCGAACTCGATCCGCTGATGCCGGTGAGCGCAACCAGAATGACATCCTCGCCGATATCGCAGTTGTGCCCCACGTGCACTAGGTTGTCGATTTTGACACCGCGCCGGACGCGCGTCTCCGCCAGCGCCCCGCGATCGATCGTCGAATTCGCGCCAATCTCCACATCGTCTTCAATCGTAAGTGCCCCCTGCTGCGGAAACTGCGTGTACGCGCCGGTCTCGGGATCGCGCACATAGCCGAACCCATCGGCGCCCAGCACCGCGCCCGCATGTGCCACTACCCGGTTCCCAATCGAAGTCCCCGAATAAACTACAACGCGTGGATAAATGCGGCAGTTCTCGCCGATGCGCACGCCCTGGCCGATTACCGCGCCTGCCTCGATGCGCGTCCCTGCGCCCACATGGACGTAATCGTCCAGCACTGCCCCGGGCCCAATCGAAACGTGCTCGCCCAGCTGCACAAACTGCCCTATCACGGCCTGCGGATGCACTCCCGTTGCTGGCAGCATCGGCCGCAGCAATTCCGCAGCGCGCGCGAACCAGAGCCGTGGATGCTTGGCTTCGACAATGTTTTTGCCCGAAGGATATTCAGCCACGCAGCCTGGGCGCAGAACGACAAGGCCGGCAGGGCCGCCGAGGGCAACCGCCGCACCGGCGCCGTCTTCCGCAAACGCAAGTTCCGACGGGCTGGCGAACTCGCACGAACCAACGCCGTCGAGCGGCCACTTCGGATCGCCCTGCACCAGCTCGCCGCCGAGCGTCTTGATCAGTTCGCCGATCGTCACGCTTTCTCCTTTCAAAATCCGGATCAATAAAGCGGCGGCTCGCCGGCCGGCCGCGTCTTCCACCGCCGGTGAATCCACAGCCACTGGTCAGGATAGCGCCGGATCCACGTTTCAATTACGCTGGTGCAGCGCTGCGTGCCTTCGAGAATATCGGCGGCAATGTCCTCGGTGCGAGGAATCTCCACTTCAGGGCCGAACTGCAGAACGTATCGCTTCTCGTGCGGCCGCCACAGCATAAAGCCGGGAATCACCCCCGCACCCGTTTTGCGCGCCACATGCGCCAGGCCTGTGCCCGTGCATGTCTGGATGCCGAAGAAGCGCACGAAAACGCCCTGCGGAGGCGTCATGTTGGTGTCCATCAGAATACCCACGGTGCCGGCTGCGTGCATCGCCTTCAGCAGCCCGCGCCCAAAATCATCCTTGTGCAGCACGTAGTTGCCGTGCAGGCAGCGGATGCGGTTGACCCAGTTATCAAGCCTGCGATTGTCGAGCCGGCGGATCACCATGCCCATGGGATGTCCCATCATCGAGTGGTAAAAGCTCGAAAGCTCCCACGCGCCCAAATGGCCTGTAAGAATCAGCACGCCTTTGCCGCGGGCCTGCGCCGCCAGGTAATGTTCCAGGCCCTCGGTCGCCAGCCAGTTGCGGTTCTTTTCCGGCGTGTAGTGCGGCATGCGGCAGAATTCGACAAGTTGATAACCCAGATTCTTGTATACGCCGAAAAGAATCTGCTTTCTCGTGCTCCGCGAAAGCGCGGGAAGCGCCATTTCCAGGTTGCGCATGCCCGCGCGGCGCAGGCGTCCGAGGGCAATATACGCGAGCAGCGCAAGCAATGACGCCAGCAGCCGCGCGAATGGGCGCGGCAGACGGCCCAGTATGCGCGCGCAAGTGACGACAAGCCAGTATTCGAGTATCTCTCGCATCGCGGAGGTAAGGATCAGTGTAGCCGCTGTGGAGTAGGCCTTCTATCCGGACATTAAGGAGTTGTAAATATATTCATCTCTATATTGGATCTGCAAAAACATCCCGCAGCGGTAAAGACCCGGGCTGCATGAGGCTCTGCGGCACACGATCCTGACCCGTGCATGCCGCAAAGCCCCGTCTGCAAAAACTACTACTGATTCTTCGCCATGACGAAATTGTGCGCCACAGTACGCACAAATTCCACAGCTCCGCCCGGCACTTCAACGTTGCCGTGCAGGACGTTTTCAAACGTCTGCGGAGCTCCGTAGTAGGTATCGGTATCTTCCTTGTTCTGCGAGACGCTGGTGCCGTCCAGGTCGATGCCCGCAAAGATTCCCTTGTTGCGCGAGTAGCTGAGCAGCTCGGCGTTCATTTTCCAGTCAGTGGAGGCCGAGCCGGCGCGGCCCACTGGCCCCGCGGCAGCCGATGCATCGCCGCCGATCTTGAACTTGCTCTTGAGCAGGTCCTGAAATCCGTGATCGTTGACTGCAACCAGTACCAGATCGGTGGACTGCGCGCCAATCTGCAGTCCGAACGACCCGCCGGCCATCCGGATGAACACCGGACCGCTCCAGCCGTGGCCGGTGCGGCACGTCACCACGCCCTGGCCATATTGGCCGCCCCAAACAAAAGCCCCCTTCTTAAGGCCTGGAACCACGGCCACGCAGGTAGCCGACTTCAGAATGTTGCTGGGGATGGTGCTGTCCTGCGCCTGCATGATCTCATCGACGACCACCTTGGCGGCGTCGACCCGCGCCTGCAGATCCTCACGGGAGGAAGCCGCAAAGGCTGAGCTGGCAGCAAATAGGAACGAGAAGCTGAGGAATGCAATGGTCTTTTTCATCGACGGTAACCTCATTCGCGCTGCGCCAGACGGAGCAGCAGTGATGTGCGGGAGCCCGAGAAGACCAACAGCGAGCCGGAAACAGCCAGCCGGGGAGACGACTCTCGGGACCGGGAGAGACGCAGGCGGAAACCCGGCCTCCTCAGGATCAGCCTACAACATTAAAGCGCGGCAGCAACGGGAATTGCGCCCGCCACGAATCCAGCCTGGAACCGCACATGACTCCGGACATGGGGCCGAGCCTTATCACAGGATCTCGATCAAGCATGGCAACGGATGGCGATTCTGCCAAGCAGCGGCAACATCGATCGGCTTCGCTGCAGCCAGCAGCATTTGATGGACGCGCGAATTCTCGCACTCGGTGGTTAAGAGCGTGCCGGTGCCGGTCGTGGTCCTGAATACGGATTGCAGCACCCGCGCCGTGAACACCGTATTTCGCGAATTGGCCCAGATGCAGAATGACGTTGGCATGCCGGCCGCCTTGCAGGCCTTGCTGGACGGGTTCGGGGAACGGGAAAACATGCCGGCAACCTTCAACAGCCGGGATCTCCCGGAGAGCCGGCCGCCTGAAGCCGCGACGGCGATCTGCAGAATTGCACAGGGGGTACTGCGAAATGTTTCCAAGCACGCAGGAAAAACTCATGTAAAGATGGTGCTATCGGGTTCCGAAACCGGGCTGCAGCTTAGAGTGATGGATTTCGGCCCGGGGTTCGATCAGGAAACCGATGTTCCTACGCCCGGATTGGGTATGATTTCGATGCAGGAACGTGCCCGCCTCGCTGGCGGGACGACAGAAGTCCAGTCGGCATTGGAACAGGGCATCACCGTTATCGTAGATATTTCCCCTCGATCGGCACGCTTAGGAAGTTTTCGCTCAGAAAACCAACTTCCAGCACCGGATCTTGCGAACACAGTCTCTTGTTTTTCCGTTGCCTGCGGACCGTTTCTGAAGGTAAAGGGGGACTTTGTATGTTAAAGCGACTTCTACTTGCCGATGACCACACTCTCATGCTCGAGGGCCTCACGCGCCTCCTTTCGAACGACTTTGCCATCGTAGGCACCGTCTCGAACGGCCGCGCGCTGCTGGTCGAAACTGAGCGCCTGCGGCCCGATGCGATCGTCCTCGACGTCGGAATGCCGGAGCTCAACGGGATCGAAGCTGCCCGCCGGATCAACAAGCAGTTCCCATGGATCAAGCTGATCTTCGTCACGCAGCAACTCGACCCCGCTTACCTGCACGCAGCATTCAGCGCCGGAGCCAAAGCATACGTCGCCAAGCAATCGGCCGCTAAGGAGCTGGTGCACGCCATCCATATGGCGCTGCGCGACAATTACTATGTGACTCCGCTCGCCGGGCAGGAACCCGCGCAGTTGGCGGGTCTAGACCCGCGGAGAAATCCCGCCGGAATGTTCGGCGGCCGGCTCACGCCTCGCCAGCGAGAAGTCCTGCAGCTTGTGGCAGAAGGTAAATCGACAAAGCAGATTTCCGTCATGCTGCACATCTCGCCCAAGACAGTGGAATTCCACCGCAACAGCCTCATGCATGAATTGGGGGTGCGCACCGTTGCAGAGCTTACGCGCTACGCTCTTTCTCGGGGCATTATCAATCAATAAATCGGCTCGCTCAATGGGGGTCAATTCGGCAGCGTTGAAGCCTGTGGGCTTTCTGCCCGCCATGGGTGGGTGCGCGCCTTCACGCAAATGACTTTCTCCCAGTCTCTCCCTCATGGAAGAAAAATATTTTCCATAACGTGGGACTCTACCTTATGCCACTGGGGATATTCCTAGTTCCCTTTCGCTCTCCGCACCGCTAGTTTGGAAAATAGAGATACGAAAACTATTCATCAACGGCTAAACATCCTGCGCCATCCCCCGATCGGCAGAAGGTGGCAGAATTATGAAATTAGAGAGGTTGTCGATGGACTCCCCTTCGACCCCCCGCGAGCCTGTCGGCAAAATCCGGCGAAGCAAGCAACAGTCTCTACCAGACAAACCCACTTCCCTTCACCCGGTCTCGTGCGCCACAAACTACGGCGCGGAACCGGGTACCACCGGGGAATCTGCACATTCTTCCACGGAGAGCCCAAGCACAGACGTGCCATCGCTGGGAACAGTTCTTTTCGTGAGCGACGATGACTTTTTCCGCACCACAGTCCGCGCCTATCTCGAGCACGTGGGATTATCGGTGCGCAGTTCCGCCGATGCTGCCCGGGTCCCGGAGCTATTCTTTCGAAAGCCTGCCATCGATCTGTTGCTCGTCGACGTGCATGCCATCGGAATGACCGGCCTGCTTCTGGCCGCCGAGCTGACGGCCTTCACCCCCGATTTACCGGTAATTATCGTCGCCGCCCCCAACGGCGAGAACAGCGGAGCCTTCGAAGCGATCTCAGGCCAGAACTGGAGATTTCTGCGCAAGCCTGTGTTGCTGCCTGAACTCTTGGAAGCCATTCATGCCTCCTTGGGAAAACCGGACACTTCCGCCGCGTGGAATACGCCGGACCCTCCCATCGCGGGAGATGAAGTTGCTCCCCCGCAGAGCCGCTGCGTTGCGGTTCCCACGGAAGTGCATCGAACGCCACGGCGCTCGTCGCGGCCGCTGGTAATGCAAGGGACGTCGTGATGAACGGCAAGGGCATCCGCATACTCTCCATTGGAGAGGACGAAGGGATTCGTTTTTCACGCGAGCTGGTGCTGCGGCAGGAAGGCTATGAAGTCGAATCGGTTGCGAGCAACGCGCGATTAGAGAGTGCGTGGGTGCGCACCTTCCCGATTGCCATTCTTTGTCACTCAGTCGACCCCAGTCGAGCTGCGGAGATAGCTGAAAAGCTTCGAGAGCGCAACTCCTCCATCGCCGTCGTGCGCGTGCACGCTATTCGCTCCCGCCGGGATTTCTTCTATGACGTCGATTGCGAGGTGCTGCCGGGCCCTGATCAGTTATTGGATGCCATCAGGACTCTGGTTGCGCGAATCGACTCCGACGCCGAATTACAGGGGCGCAAGCGCGCTTAAAATCTTCACCCCTGCTGCCAGGACAGCCAACCTTTTTAGAAGACAACCCCCTCTCTGGAAGCTGAATCTTTCCTCCAAGAGGAAAAACCTCAAGGAGGCAAAACGTGTCTTCCAAGATGACCCGTAATCATGATGAAATCCGTAGATGGGCCCAGGAACACGGCGCCGTACCTTGCGAAGTGGCAGGCACGGAGCGCAATAGTGAGGCCGGGATCCTGCGCTTCGAGTTCTCCCACGCGCCTAACCGGAACGACCAGAACTTGAAGGAAATTTCCTGGGACGAATTTTTCAGAAAGTTCGACGAGAACAACCTGCAGTTGCTCTATCAGGACTCCTCCGACGGCGCCAAGAGCAACTTCAACAAGATCATTCGCGCGGAACACGGAAAGGGTTCCGAGCACAGGCCCAGCGTCGAAAGCTACAGTCAGAGCCAAAGCAAAATGAGCGGCAAAAAACAGGCCGCCTGACAGCATCCGTCAACCAAAGTGAAAATGTATAAGCCGGTCTCCAGTCCAGGGAGCACCCTGTCGACTTTCTGGAGTTTAGACAGGCTGCAGTGGGGGTTTTAGAGCCCCCACTGCGTATTTGCGCGCCCAAAGCGCTCATACAAACTCGCTCAGGATTTCAGACGCATCGATGGGATCGGGCACCGTGCACGCAGCGCTCCCGTTACACTGGATCTTGTCCCTCCCATGCCGGCCTGCTGCGAAGTCGCGCTTCCCGTCCCGCTGGACCGTACGTTCACTTACGCCGTCCGCCAGGGCCAGGCCCCGCAGCGCGGCACGCGCGTAATTGCACCCTTCCGCAACGAGAAGCTGATCGGCGTAGTCACCTCTGCAGATGTCGCTGCGCCCGCGGATTTCGAGTTGCGCTATCTCGAAGCCGTGCTCGACGACGAGCCGCTGCTCAGCGAGCCGCTGCTTGAGCTCGCCGAATGGATCGCGCAATATTATCTCGCCCCGCTGGGAGAAGTATTGCGCTCCATGCTGCCGCTCAAGGCCGAAGTGCGGCGCACGGTCTACTACCGCATCACCGATCTTGGCCGCGACGTGCTCGCCTCTTCGCTCGATGGCGACGGGACGAAATCGGCCGCAGCCGCCCGCCGGCGGCATCGTCAGCGTCTCTCGGCAGAAGATCATGACATTGAGCGCCGCGTGCTGGCGCGGCTCGCTGACGGCGAGCCGCTGAAAGTCT
Organism: Acidobacteriaceae bacterium; assembly: GCA_030050035.1. GTDB lineage: Bacteria > Acidobacteriota > Terriglobia > Terriglobales > Acidobacteriaceae > Telmatobacter. Next base: position 11,518 of record JASIJW010000119.1, read on the forward strand.
CCATGCTGCGCACCGCGACCGCGGCTTCGCTGCCCCACCTGGCCGCGCTGGTGCGTAAAAAGTGGATTCTGCGCGAAACGGCCGCCGCCGAGCGCGACGCGCGGCGCATGGAGCGCTTTGCGGTCCTCGTTCCTGAAATGCGTCTGCCCGCGCTCACCGAAAAGCAACAATCCATTCTGGCTGAGCTCGCAGCGTGCGGCGGCGAGATACCGATCTCAGATCTCCGCAAGCGCGCCCTTCCGTCATCAACATTGCAAACGCTGGTCCGGCGCCGCCTGGTGCGCATTGAGGAACGCCCCGCCGCATTCCGTCTCGGAGGCCTGGCGCCCGCCTCCGTTCCCATTCAATTAAATGCGCCGCAGCAAAGCGCACTCAGCGCCATCGCTGAAGCGCTCGGCAGCTTCCATCCTCTGCTGCTGCACGGCGTCACGGGCTCAGGCAAAACGGCCGTCTATCTCGCAGCCATGCAGCAGGCCCTCGACCGCGGGCTTTCCTCAATCCTGCTGGTGCCGGAGATCGGACTCACGCCACAAACCGCGGGCCTGCT
>JASIJW010000120.1:0-34302 GCA_030050035.1 Acidobacteriaceae bacterium
CAATTCATGCAGGCTTCGGTTTCGAATACGTGCCGTCCGGCCGCAACCGCCGCATCATCTACGGCGGGCTTCTTCTGGTTTTCTACCCATGCAGTGAACTGCTGCGGCGTGTCGACGTAAACACGAATCAGCATCTTGGCGTGCTCGACGCCGCAGAATTGCGCGCACTGCCCAAGGAAGAGCCCGGTCTGCTGCGGGTCCATCCACATCTGATTGGGGTGGTTCGGGATCAGGTCGGTTTTCCCGGCCAGCCGCGGAACCCAGAAGCTGTGATTCACATCGGCGGAAAACAAGCGAAGATACGTCGCAGTGGGTTGTTCTTTTGTGCTCACCGGTATGTGCAACTCATTCGCGGTGACGACGCCCAGTTTTGGATAGCGGTACTCCCACCAGAACTGGTGGCCGATAACGTCCACATCCAGCGCAGTCTTCGGCTCGGGTGCACTCTGGATTGCGAAGATGATGCGCGCCGTGGTGAGGAACAAAACCAGAACGATGAGAATCGGAATGATCGTCCAGGCCAGTTCGACCTGCACGCTGCCGTACACCTGCGGCGGCTCCTGCTGTGGCGCGTCTTTGCCTGCCCTGTAGCGAAGAATCACGTAGAGGAGCAAGCCGGCCACTGAGACAAAGATCGCGCCGGTGATCGTAAGCGTGAACAACGAAAGCTGGTAAATCTCGCGCCCCGGCGTGGATACAGGCGCAAAGATATTCAAGTTCTCATGCGAGTCCAATGCGCACGCAGGAAGGGCAGCCATAAGACAGGCCGCGAACGCGAGCGCACACCGAATTTTAGAGGAACCCGGATAATGCTGCATGTGAATGGATCTGGTACGAACGAAATATGGAAGATGACGATGTAATTCAGCTCACCGCGGCGTGAAACGAAGATCAGCCACCGGAAAAGCCCCCGTTGATTTCATTATAGGTGCTTCGTCCGCGCTGCGAGTTGCCATTTGAGACGGCAATCTCATTCTCGCGTGCCCGGCCTTGCAGGAGCGGTCTGCTTCATGTCCATGCATCCAGGGAGTTGCCGCGCACATCCAAGCACGCAACGGCTCCACGGCCGTTGAAGCGGAAGTCTGTTCGGACCCTTCATGCCTCGCAACCCCACTTCCACATATCGTCTTCAGCTCCATGCAGGGTTCCGGTTCAGCGATGCTGCCAGGCTCGCGGACTACCTGAAAAAACTGGCGATTTCGCACGTGTACAGTTCACCCTATTTGCAGGCAGCGCCGCGCAGCATGCATGGCTACAACGTTGTGGATCACGAAAAGGTGAATGTGGAGCTGGGAGGCGAAGAAGAGCTGAAGCAGTTTTCGGCCAGGCTGAAGACGCTGGGGCTTGGGCAGGTTTTGGACATCGTGCCGAATCACATGGCCACTGGGCCGCAAAACCGCTACTTATGGGACGTGCTGGAGAATGGGCCATCGAGCCGGTTCGCAACCTGGTTTGACATTGACTGGCACTCGGAAGAAGTGAAGCTGCAGAACAAGGTCCTCATTCCGGTCCTCGGCGACCAGTACGGTCGAGTGTTGAGCGCTGGGCAAATTCGCGCGGAGCAGCAGTGCGATCAATTCCGCATAGCTTACTTCGACCATATCTTCCCCATCGCTCCGCGGTCGCTGTCAATTCCGCTGGCGAAAGCGGCCGAATACGCGCAGGATGACACGCTGAGTTTTATTGCGGACAGCCTGGCGCGACTCCCGGCGCCGGAGTCGACGGACCGCGACGCGATTGTCCTGCGGCATCGCGACAAGGCAGTGATCTATGAGCTGTTGCAGAAGCTTTGCGTGCAGCATCCGGAGATCCCAAAGGCCATTGCCCGGGCCATTGCAGAGCTGAACAACAATATTGACGCGCTTGACGAATTCCTGAACCAGCAGAATTATCGACTGGCTTACTGGCGAACCGCGGACCAGGAGCTTGGCTACAGACGCTTTTTCGATGTCAACACGCTGATCGGATTGCGCGTGGAGCGGGCCCATGTTTTTGAGGCGACGCATTGCCGGATTGTTGAGTGGCTCCGGAACGGCGATCTCGATGGGGTGCGCGTGGATCATCCAGACGGGTTGCGCGATCCGCAGCAGTATTTCGAGCGGCTGCGCGAGCGAGCGCCGGAGGCGTGGATTGTGGGCGAGAAAATTCTGCAGCCGCAGGAGGCGCTGCGCCCTGCTTGGCCGATTGAAGGCACCACGGGATACGATTTCCTGAACGTATGCAACTGCGTGCTGACGCACGGCGAGGGTTTGCGGGAACTGACTGGGATCTACCGGAACTTTACAGGCGAGCCCGTGGACTTTGCCGCGATTGCGCACGACAAGCGGCTGAACGTTGAGCAGGAGGCTCTGGGCAGCGACGTGAATCGTCTGGCAAACCTGTTTGTCGCGATCTGCGAAAACAATCGCGACCGCCGTGACTACACGCGGGCAGAGATTCGCAGGGCTTTGCGGGAAGTAGCGGCCGGATTTGCCGTGTACCGGACCTACGTGGCTCCGGATCGCGATCAGATTACCGATGAAGATCGCGCTGAAATCGATCATGCTGTTACGGAGGCGAAGAAGCATCGCACGGATCTCGATCCGGAACTCCTCGATTTCATCGGCGACGTCTTGGCGCTTCGTGCGCGTGGCGGGCTCGAGACCGAGTTCCTGTTGCGCTTTCAGCAATTCACTTCTCCGGTGATGGCGAAAGGGGTGGAAGACACGGCGTTCTATTGTTACAACCGGATGATCGGGCTGAACGAAGTAGGCGGAGCGCCGGATCGAGACGGGCTGACGCTCGAGGAGTTTCATGATTTCCTGCGCAAGCGCCAGGAATCGTATCCTTTCACGTTGAACACGCTCTCGACCCACGACACCAAGCGCAGCGAGGATGTGCGGGCGCGGCTTGCGGTGATTACGGAAATGTCAGCGCGATGGCGCGCCGCGCTGAATCGCTGGTCGCGCATGAATGCGCAGTTTCGGACCGGCAATTCTCCGGACCGCAACACGGAATACTTTCTCTATCAGACACTCATTGGTGCGTGGCCGATCTCTGCCGAGCGTCTGCACATATATATGGAGAAGGCAGCGCGCGAAGCAAAACAGCAGACCAGCTGGACTCAGCAGAATAAGGAGTTTGAAGACGCGCTGCACGTTTTTATCGATCGTATTCTGGGTGCGCGGGAGTTCGTTGCGGAGCTGGAGAGTTTCGTTGGGCAGGTGCTTGCGCCGGGGCGCATCAATAGCCTGGCGCAGACGCTGATCCGCTGCACCGCGCCGGGCGTGCCCGACACCTACCAGGGCAGCGAACTGTGGGATCTGCGGCTCGTCGATCCTGACAATCGCGCGCCGGCTGATTACGAAGCGAGAGGCGCGATGCTGGTCGAACTCGAACAGGGAATCGACCCCGTAAAGATTCTGCGGCGGATGGACAGCGGGCTGCCGAAGCTGTGGGTGATCTATCGCGCGCTTCATTTGCGGCGCGAGCGCCCGGAGTGGTTCGGCGCCGAGGCAGAATACACGCCGATGATCGCCGAAGGCGCGAAGAGGGAACACGTGATCGCGTATCTGCGCGGCGGGCGGGTGGCGACGATTGTTCCGCGCTGGAATACAAAGCTCGGAGCGGGATGGGCGGCAACGGCGGTGGAACTGCCTGCCGGGCGCTGGCAGAACATTCTGGCCGGCGAGAAGATTGAAGGCGGGCGCGTGCGCATGCAAGCGCTGTTCGAAAATTTCCCCGTTGCATTGCTGGTCAAGGATCCGGACTAAGGACGCGGACTAATGCACGCCTTTGAAGTGTGGGCGCCGAGGGCGCGGAAGATGGCAGTGAGCTTGAACGGCGAAGCGCGGCCAATGCACGGGCCGGACGAGTGGGGCTGGTGGCGTCTTGATGCAGAAGACGCGGAGCCGGGAACCGGCTACGGATATCTGATCAACGAGGACAAGAAGCCGTATCCCGACCCGCGATCGCAATGGCAGCCCGACGGCGTACATGGCATGTCGCGCATTTACGACCAACACGCATTCGACTGGACCGATGAAGAATTCCAGGCGATGCCGCTTGCAAGCGGCATCGTGTACGAACTGCACATCGGCACATTCACGCCGCAGGGTACGCTTGACGCGGCCATCGAGAAACTGGACTACCTGGCTGCTCTCGGCATCACGCATGTGGAGCTGATGCCGGTGGCTTCCTTTGCCGGCAACCACGGCTGGGGATACGACGGAGTGGCGCTTTTCGCGGTTCACCAGCCGTATGGCGGGCCGGATGCGTTGAAGCGATTCGTGAATGCCGCGCACGAGCGCGGACTGACCGTCATCCTGGACGTGGTCTACAACCACTTCGGCCCGGTAGGCAATTACACGGGAAAATATGGGCCATATATTGTTGAGTCGCATCACACTCCATGGGGCGGCGCAGTGAATCTCGAAGACGCGGGAGCCTGCGAAGTGCGGCGGTTTTTCTGCGACAACGCGTTAATGTGGCTGCGCGATTTTCGCGTCGACGGGTTGCGAATAGACGCGGTGCACGCATTTGTGGACCGTTCGGCAATTCATTTCCTGGAGCAGCTTGCAGCCGAGGTTGAGACGCTCGCCGCAGCCACGGGACGGCGGAAGGTGCTGATTGCCGAGAGTGACCTGAACGATCCCCGCTTTGTAACGCCGCGCGAGACCGGCGGCTTGGGTATGGACGCGCAGTGGAGCGACGATTTTCATCATGCGCTGTTTGCCGCGCTTACGGGCCTTACGGATGGCTACTACGCCGATTTCGGGGCAATGGGGCAACTGGCCAAATCGCTCGAGCACACATTCGTGTATGACGGCCTGTACTCGCGCTATCGCAAGCGCGTGCACGGGCGGCCGGTGCGCGGGTTGTCGCAGCACCGCTTCCTCGGCTACATCCAGAATCACGACCAGGTGGGCAATCGCGCCATCGGCGACCGGATCGGCCACATTGCCGGAATCGATCGGGCAAAGGTTGCAGCAGCGATCGTGCTGACGAGCCCGTTTGTTCCGATGATCTTTCAGGGCGAAGAGTGGTCGGCATCTTCACCGTTCCAGTTTTTTGCTGACCACGAGCCAGAGATGGCAAAATCAGTCTCCGAAGGCCGCAAAAAGGAATTTGCTGCCTTTGGCTGGGATCCCTCCTTGATTCCCGATCCGGAAAGCCGCGAGACCTTTGAGCGCTCGAAACTCAACTGGAAAGAGAACTCAACTCCGGAGCATGCGCAGATGCTCGCGTGGTACCGCGACCTGATCCGCCTGCGCAGGTCGATGCCGGCGCTGAACAACGGCGAGCCCGGCAACGTGCGCACGGCCTTCGATGAACAGCAAAAGTGGATTCGGGTCCAACGGGGAACCGTGACCATCGCAGCCAATTTGGGAAAGAAAGTGTACGCATTCAACCTTCCCGAGCGAAGCCGAATCCTATTGGCTTCGAGTGATCGGATTTCCTTCCCTGGCGCGAGCATCGCGCTTCCACCGGACACGGTGGCCATTCTGGAGAGCGCGCAATCTTAAAAGTGACGGAATGTTTCTGGCGGAGGAGCAGGCGGCGGCGCGCCCGGCGGAGCCGCTGTGCGCTCGGTGCGTTCGAGCTGGGTCTCGATCGACCGGCTGACTAGGTGACGCGAGCCCAGGCCGACGGCAAGCGCTAGCGTGAGAACGATGCCTCCGAACAAAATGCTGAAGGCAAGCTCGACAATCACTCCGCCCACCTCCAAATGCGCCAACGCCATGGCCGCGGTGAGAACCAGCACGAGCCACTTGACGCCCAGCGAGAGAAAACGTGCGTAGGGGACCTGAGCATTGACAGCGCCGATTAACACCGAGCGCGCAAGGAACCGGGCAATCACAGTACCAACGACGAGAATGACGACGGCTCCTACCGAACGCGTGAGATAGGGAAGCAACGAGAACGTGAGCGCGCTACCAACGGCATAGGAAGTGTCGAATGCCGAAACACCGATCACCAGCCCCAGGAACACAAAGACCCAGAAAGTGACGCGCACGGCAATGGCTGTGGGAGAAGTTCCAGGCGTCCAGTCCGGAGGGGCGCCGGTGCGGGCGATGCGCGCGTCGAAATTGAAGGCCTTCAGGATCGCGCGCAGTATCAATGAAGCCAGTTTTCCGATTAATGCGAAGATGACGAGCGCGACAAAAAACGCCAGAATGCCCGGCAGCACGCCAATGAGCAAGGCGAGAACCCGGTACAACGACACATGAAGAGCCTGGGACATCTGCCGCCACACCGATTCATTTGGGCTGTAGAGCGGAAATGGAGCGGTGATCCGCTCCTGTTGTAGGACGATTGCAAACAGGCTGATCATGGAATGAATCAGGGAGCGAATCATGGAACGAACTCCTTCGAGCTCATGTGCGCCGCGAACACTTTGAATTGCAAGCGCCGGTGCCCGGCCGTCGTCGGAACCACTCGCGGGATGGTGAGAGAAATCATGCAGTAAACCGGTCCGGCCATCGCCAGCGCGACACCAGGTAAGGTTTATCCGCCTCGAAGGCTGCGGCCAGGGTCTCGATGTGCGCTTCCGCGCCCATGCCGGCAGCGGTCAGATTCATGTGGCTGGCGACCCATCCACGGTAAAGCGGAATGAAGGCGCCGAGGAGGTGACTGCGGTTGATGGTCCGCAAACGATAGGCGACCAGGAAATCGTAGACAATGCGCGCCCACAGGCTGTCGGGCATGCGGAACTCCGCCGGAGCCATGAGGGAGAGACGCTTGAGCGCGAGCAGAGAATTCGGCGGAAGTACAAGCGACCAGATTTCCAGCAGGTTGTTGTATGCATAGCGGAAAGACTCGACCATTCGCGGCACTTCGGAAGCGCCGTCAGTGATCGGCTGCTGTGGCGGAATCTCGCGCGGCGGCGGCATACGGCGGGCACGCTGCCAATAGGCTGCTTTGGCCTCGATGTTAGAAAACAGCGAGCCTGTTATCCGTACCAGGATGGCATTGATATCGACGTCTGCGGGTTGAGGCAGCGGGCGCAGGCCCACGTCGAAGTCCTCCATGGCAAAACCCGCGACGGCGGCTTCATTGACGGGCCAAAGCAACCCCTCCGCTTGCTCCGGTTGCGGAAGCCGTTGTGCCGTGAGCGCGAGACGCTGCACCATGCGCGGCGACAGGCCAAGATCGGGAGCCAGGGGGAAACGGATGCGCGTGGCGAAGAGCGCGCGTGTAAGGGGATAAACAATCGACGAGCTGATCATGCCGCCGTGTGGAGGCAGCGTGTAGCGGGGAACGGCCAGGTCGATCGAGCCTGAAAGCACCGCACTGCCGAGCATCTGCAGCGCGGGCGCGTCAAGCGAATCAGAACCGGGCCCAAGAAGAAGAATCCCGCGGCTATTGTGCTCCTCCGCCAACTGCCATGCGTGAACGTAATTGCCGGGCGACAGGCTCCAGCTCGACGTCGCGGGAGGTGCGGCAGCAATGCGGAGTGAAGAATATTGTTGGGCGGGAGCAGGATTTTCCGTGGCGACGACCACGTCGGCCGCCGGGAAAACGGAGGTCAGCCGGGCAAGCAGAGACTCAAAATTTTCCGGCAGCATGGAGGCGACCAGCACCACAAGATCGGTGGTGGCCAGGGTTCGAGTGGAACCAAGTTCGGGAATCGGATCTGCAGTCGCCATCGTAACGAATGAATGAGTGCTGGGCCTGCCTGCTTCTGCTTACAACGATAGGATGCCGGCCAGAGGGATGCGGAGCCAACTGGGGCGGTTGTTCAATTCATAAAGTAACTCGTAAAGCGCCTTCTCCAGAAGATAAGCCTCGAGGAGCGACTGCGCTGTCCGCGGTGGAGGCAACAACGTTGGATTGGCGGCGATGGTGTCCCGGTAAGCGAACAGAAATTCGTCGGCCGCGGCCGCCTGCCAGGCGCGCGCCCACCCAGCCAGATTGTCATCTTCGGCCATTTCGCCGGCCGCGCGGCTGCGCGGAGAATAACGGTCGAGGGCTGTATGCACCGCATACGAGAACGACCGAATCATGCCAGCGACATCCTTGAGCGGCGATTGTTTTTGCCGGCGTTCGGTCAGTGGCCGTGCCGGCTCGCCTTCAAAATCAAGCAGAACAAAATCACCTGCTTCGGCATTCCGTCCAGCCTTCGATGCTGGAACTGTGCGCAGAGTCTGACCGAGATGCAAGTCTCCGTGAATGCGAATTCGCTGCCCGGCCGGTGGCAATCCAGCTATCTGGTTGAGGCGATGGATCAGGTTCATGCGGCGCGAGAGGACCAGTGCCGCTACATCTGAAGTGGCGTCGTCGAGCATGGCCAGGTTGCGCCGAAGCACGTCGAGGTTCGAGCGGATCTGCGCCTCAATGCGCTGCGCTTCCTGCGCAAAATCATCGTGGGTGAAGGGTTCCGGGGCAAAGGCTTCATTCTCGGTCGAGCCGCTGAGGGCCAGGTGCATCTCAGCCGTGCGATGGCCCAGCAGTGCGGCTGCATTGAGTGACGTGCGGGCGAATTCCAGCTCCATACACGAGGTTGGCTTCTCGCGCAAGAAACTGATCGTGGGCAATTCAGGAATGGTGGAAAGTGTCGTAGCTTTGGCAAACGCAGTAGCAAGTTGCGCCAGAAACCAGTCCCATCCATCGCCTTCGTTCGCGATGAATCCCTGCAGCATGGCTGCGGTCGTTTCCGTGCCGCCCGTGGGAGTGATGGAGACTGCACCGAAAAATGGAGCAGCGTGCGTGAAATGCGCCGTCTCGGTGAGATAGCGTCCCATTTCGACGTCCGGGTTCTGCCCCGGCTCTAGCCGGCGGTAGAGTTTAAGGATCAATTCGCGGCCATAGTGGATCGACGTGTTCGATTGTTCGGCCGAGCCAAGGCGCGAGGCCAGCCTCTGCGCAGAATGCTTTTCATCGAACGCCGTTGACTTCCGCGCATCGAGCCTTCCATTGAGTGGCGTGGGATTGCCGGCTGATGGAGATTCGCGCGGCTGCCGGCGATCCGCGCCCGAAGCTGCTGGCGTGGGCACGGTGCCGCGAGGCGGTGCGGCTGCTTCTCCGGGTTGCGCACTCAGCGGCGCCGGCGAGATGGGAACCTCGACGCTCGGAGGCATGAGCGGAAGAGATGCTTCATCCGGGGTTGGAACCGGAGCTTTGGCGGGCATTCGGGTGAAAGACGCGGCCGTGTGGGCCTGTTCGGCGAGGCCGTGCGGAGCGAATGCGAGCGTGCTGTTGCAAACAATCAGACTCAACAGATCCTGATGGAAGTCTGCAGCGACCGAGGCGTCGTGCATAATTGCGTGACCGGAACCTGATTGGAAGCTTGCAATGATGGCGTCTGCATGGTCCCGGGAAATATCATCGGCCTGGATCCCGGTGCTGATGGCAAGTGGTATCTGGTAGAAGTCGGGCGGCCCGTCGGCATAGTCCACATCGAAATAGAAGAGCGCAAAGGGAAATGAGCCGTGACCGTGCGGGCCTGGAACAAAGCTGCGCGCACAACCGGCTTCCGCCGACGGCACTTCGGTCCAGTCGCGCACCCGGACCGCGCGAATAGTGCGTGTCTTGCCTCCGAACCAGCGCTGCTGCGGCAACCAGCCTGGCAACGAAGATTCGATCAGCGAGGCGCCGCCGGCCCCGAGGAATCCCGCCCATCCCTGTGACGCCAGATCGAAGACGAGCTCTTGCTGCGCATTGGCCTCGCTTTCGCTTGGAAGCGCCGCGCTTTCGACCTCTGGCGCGTGCAGTTCCAGCCATAGAAATGAATAGGGCGCCAGCGACAGTTCGTATGGTTCCTCTGTGATGGCAGGGAAGGGAACGTAGCCTTGCATCTCCACCGGCTTCATGCCGGAGTGATCGGAGAGATCGAGCGACACGGGCTGTGCAAACCGGCTGAGGTTGGCGACGCAGAGAACCGTCTCGCGCATGCCGTCTCCGTGATCGAAGTTGCGCAGGTAAGCGAGAATTTTGCGGTTGGCCGGGTTGAGAAAAGTGAGCGTGCCGCGCCCGAAGACCTGAAAGAGTTTTCGGAGCGCGATCATATTGTGTGTCCAGTGCAGCAGGCTCGACTGATCGCTAAGTTGTGCCTCGACGTTCACTACCTGGTAACCGTAGATCGGGTCCATGATCACGGGCAGATAGAGCCGGGCGGGATCGCTCTTGGAAAATCCGGCATTTCGATCGGAGGTCCACTGCATGGGCGTGCGCACGCCGTTGCGGTCGCCAAGGTAGATGTTGTCGCCCATGCCGATCTCGTCGCCGTAGTAAAGCACAGGCGTGCCTGGAAAGCTGAGCAGAATGGAATTGAGCAGTTCGATGCGGCGGCGGTTATTGTCGACCAGCGGCGCAAGACGCCGGCGAATGCCCACATTGACGCGCATGCGCGGATCGGCCGAGTAGGCGAAGTACATGTAGTCGCGCTCGTCATCGGTCACCATCTCCAGGGTGAGCTCGTCGTGGTTGCGCAGAAACAGCGCCCATTGGCAGGTGCCGGGGATCGGCGGCGTTTGCGCCATGATATCGGTGATGGGCAGGCGGTCTTCCTGCCGCAGCGCCATGTAGATCCGCGGCATGAGCGGGAAGTGAAACGCCATGTGGCACTCGTCGCCCTCGCCAAAATACGGCCGCACGTCGGCCGGCCACTGATTCGCTTCAGCAAGGATCAGCCGGTTTGCATATTCGGCGTCAATCGCAGCGCGGATCTTCTTGATAACCGCGTGCGTCTCCGGAAGATTCTCGCAGGAGGTGCCGTCGCGTTCGCAGAGATACGGAATAGCGTCCATGCGCAGCGCGTCCACGCCCATATCGAGCCAGAAGCGCATGGCCTTCAGCACTTCCTCGAGCACCAGCGGGTTGTTGTAGTTCAGGTCGGGCTGGTGGGAAAAGAAGCGGTGCCAGTAGTAGGCTTTCGCCACTTCGTCCCACGTCCAGTTGGATTTTTCCGTATCGGTAAAGATGATGCGCGCGTCTTTATACAGCTGGTCAGTCTGCGACCAGACGTACATTTCGCGCTGCGGCGAGCCCGGAGGCGCCAGCCGCGCAGCCTTGAACCACGGGTGTTGATCGCTGGTGTGGTTTACCACTAGCTCGATCATCACCTGCATGTTGCGCTGATGGGCGGCAGCAAGGAATGCTTTGAAATCGTTTAGCGTTCCATAGGATGGATTGACGTCGGTGTAATTCGAAATGTCGTAGCCGTCGTCGCGGAGTGGCGAGGGAAAAAACGGTAGCAGCCAGAGGCACGTGACGCCCAGGTCCTGCAAGTAATCGAGCTTGGAGATGAGCCCGGGAAAGTCGCCGATGCCGTCGTTGTTCGAATCGGCGAATGCGCGCACATGCAACTCGTAAACGATCGCGTCCTTGTACCACAGGGGATCGGTGGCGCTGGCAAGCTTCTTCACGCTCCAGTTCTCCGATTACGGTTGACGGATAAGACGAAAGATGTGCGCCGTTCGTGAGCCGGTCCCGAGCGCCACGTAGTTTCGCTGCCCGCTCCAGGTGTACTGCTCTCCGTTGAGCAGATCCTCCACGATGAAGCTTTCATCGGGCAGCAGGTTGAGCCGGCTCAGGTCGAGCTGCGTCCACCCAGTCTGCTCGTGAATTGAGTCGAGATTGACAACTGTCATAACCACGTTATCGCAATTCGCTGTGGACTTCGAATAGCAGATCAGGTTTGAATTCCCGACGGCGTGAAAATGTAGCGATTCATTCGATTGAAGCGCGGCGTTTGCCCTCCGGATTTGATTGAGCTTTGCGATCAGAGGGACGAGCGATCCCGGCGCATTGCGGTCCCGCTGGCGAATCTGGTACTTCTCGCTGTCCAAATACTCTTCGGATTCGGTTTTGCCTGGCGCCGGCCGCGCCGGGGCATTTTCTGCCAACTCGTAGGCAGGGCCGTAGATGCCATAGTTGGATGAAAGCGTAGCCGCAAGAATGATGCGCTGCGCGAACGCCGGCGCGCCGCCCTCCTGCAGCGTTTTGTGCAGAATGTCGGGAGTATTGGGCCAGAAATTCGGCCGGAAAAACTCGCTCACCGGCGGCCGCGTGATCTCCTTCAGATATTCTTCGAGCTCTGCCTTTGTATTGCGCCACGTAAAGTAAGTGTAGGATTGCGTGAACCCGCGCTTGGCCAGGCCATACATCACATGGGGCCGCGTGAACGCTTCGGCAAGGAAGATTGTCTGTGGATATTTGCAGCCGAGCTTGCCCAGGCACCACTCCCAGAACGGCAGCGCCTTGGTATGGGGATTGTCCACGCGGAAAACATAAACGCCGCGCTCGATCCAGAATTCGAAGACCGAATACAGCTCATCCCAAAGAGCGCGCCAATCCCTTGATTCGAAGTTGAGCGGGTAAATGTCCTGGTATTTTTTCGGTGGATTTTCCGCGTACTGGATCGAACCGTCAGGACGAATCACGAACCACTCGGGGTGGTCACGCACCCAGGGATGATCGGGCGAACACTGGAATGCGATGTCGAGCGCGATTTCGAGGCCGTGCGATTTCGCGGCCGAGACGAGGCGGTCGAAATCAGCGAAGGTGCCGAGTTCGGGATGAATCGACTTATGCCCTCCGCAATCCTGTTCACATTCCTTTCCGTCGGGCCGGATGTCGCGTGCTTCGGCGTCGCCAATTGCCCACGGGCTGCCGGGCGCGCCGGCAGGAGCCGAAGTCGAGTTGTTCGGGCCCTTGCGATAGGCGCGGCCGATCGGGTGAATGGGCGGCAGATAAAGAATGTCGAAGCCCATCGCCGCAATCTCCGGCAAATCCTGCTCCACGTCGGCAAATTTGCCGTGCTGTCCCAGAACCGGCGAGGCAGAGCGCGGAAACATTTCGTACCATGCGGAAAAGCGCGCGCGTTCCCGGTCCACGCGGATCGGCAGTTCAAAATCGCAGCGCGTGGCACGGCTCAGGTCGGGGTGGTCAGCTATGAGCCGATGAATTTCTTCGCTTAGAGGATACGCAGTCACGGGCTTCTGCTCTTGCGCCATCGCCTCTAAAGAGCGGGCCGCCTGATAGAGCATTCCGGCTTCGGATCCGCGCGCGCGCCCGGCGCCCTGTTCGAGAAGAATGGCGCCGGTGCGCAGCGCAATGGCGATGTCCGCTGTGGATTGAGTGGCTCCGGCTTCGAGCGGTAAACCGTTCTCTGGTGCTGGTCCTTGGCTGGCGCCGGAGCTCGCCTGCGCTGTGATCCGCTTGCGCAGATCGCCTGCCCAGCTTTCAAAATGGTCAATCCAACCTTCGAGTGTGAAACTCCACATTCCCAGCCGGTCGACGGTGAAGGTAGCGCTCCATATATCGTTGCCCAACTCCTTCATGGGAACGAAACGCCACCGGCTTTCGCTGCGAGGGCGATAGAGCACGCGCGCAGCCAGGCGGTCGTGGCCGTCGGCATAGATCACCGCGGTAACACAGACCTTATCGCCGAGAATGCGTGCCGCCGGATGCGCGCCGCACTCAACCTGCGGCGTGACGTCTTCGATAACGACGCGGTTCCGTCCGTGCGCGGGTTTCAGCATGTTCGCCTCGCGCGCAAAAGCAGGTGGAGGCTCGGTCGGGCAATCAGGGAGCAGGATAGCATGAGATAAATCGGCCGTGATCGAAAAGATGCGGCTTGAGCGGTGCGGGTTAGTCCCGGAGATCCCGCCAAATATTAATTTAATGGGTACCGCTGCGGCCGGTTAATGCGCGGTGGCCGGACTTGCAGGCGGCTCGGCTGAGGCAGTGGCCGCGTTCATCGGTAGTTCCAGCGCGAAAATTGAGGCGTTGCCCTGATCTGCGTGCAGCCACATGCCATGAAAGGCACTCTGCAACTCGGGGTGCGTCGCCAAAAGTGCAGCCATCAGATCGGAAACCTGCTTGCGCGCGGCCGCAGGCGAACGCAGATCGGCCGCCTCAGTTGCATCAGGAGCGTAATGCACTTCCAGGTCGAGCGGGCCAAAGACAGTCGTCGTGCCCACCGACGTCACTTTGAAGACAGATCCGTGAACGTTCAGCGCAAGAGGCGTAGTCGCGGCGGGCAACTCCGCATGTACCTCATCGGCTTCGTGCCGAAGCTTCTCGAGGTTGGAACTGGCGAGGAAATCGATAGGGTCAAGCAGGTTGGTCGCGATCTTGTAATAGAACGCGGCAGCCCAGATGCCCTTGCTTTGGGAGTACTTGCGCGCTTGCGTCCAGTACCAGGCGCCATCATGCCCATCCAGAACCATCGGCTTGAAAAAGAAGCCGGCCATTAACCAGCGATTGTCGGAAGTTTTCGAAAGCACCAGCGCCACCTGCTGAGGATCCTTGACGCCGGTCGCATGCAGAAGAGTCATCGCATAGGTGCCCGGTGGCAGGCCGTTAAAGTCGAATCCTACCACCGGCGATCCGCAGAAGAAATCGGTCTGCGGCGCGTTGGGCGGATCTGTGGAGGCATCAAGAAGATAGAGCTCTTCGACGGTAATGGTCGCGGTCTGCACCTTTGGCCTGAGGAATTGCACAGACTGTTGAATACCGTTGAAATCGGCGGCAATTGCCGGCAGCGTGTTGGCTCGCAGTCCTGCCAGGTTTCCCGTTTGCACCTGCGTGAGAATACCCTTGGCTGCATTCGCCAGAGCTTGCCGTTGCGCGGCCGGCATCTGCGCCTGGGTTGTACAAGAAGCCGCGCGGGCACGCGGCCCGCAATAAAACGTGGCGATAAGAGTCAGACAGAATAACGCAGCCGTTTTTGCATGCAATCGCAACGACATAGCGAAAGAGTGTCTCCGCAAGGTTTTGTTCTTCAAAAGGCAGCAGTGCGTAACGCGCACATTGCAATGTAAGATGCCGCCGCCGGGAAATCCGGCTAATCGTGTGCTACTTATGGGGCATTTTCTCCACAGGTTGCAAGCGAAAATCTGTAAGGCAA
Organism: Acidobacteriaceae bacterium; assembly: GCA_030050035.1. Taxonomy (GTDB): domain Bacteria; phylum Acidobacteriota; class Terriglobia; order Terriglobales; family Acidobacteriaceae; genus Telmatobacter. The sequence continues at coordinate 14,834 of JASIJW010000120.1, forward strand.
CGCCTGACGGCACCTGTGCCCGCGCTGTTTAAAGTACGGATGGCAAAAGGATTTCCAGAGAGTTCATGGAAACCACATCGTCCACGGGCACTGCAGATTGCTCTTGCGCGACAACCCAAAATGCCGTTGCGCGCCGCGGAAAACCGTGTATTATCCCCCTAGAGATTCCAAGATTGGTTGCCTGCTTCCGCGAAAGGAAAAGGAAAAGCGCATTCATAATTCCCCGTAAGGGACGAAGATCTCCACGAGGTAGGTTCCCGTGAAAAACAACTCCCCCACGCTGCTAGTTTTCTCAGAACAAGGGACCGCATTGGTTATCTCCATCAGCAGCCGGTTACAGACCGACACCGCGGCAGATTCCAACGTGCAGTCCACCTCATCGGCGGCTCTTGCAACGCCCGACGCGACAGCCTGCGGCACAGTCTCCAAGGGGTGGAACTACTGCCGTCGCATCACCCGCTTCCGCAATCGCGAGAGAAATTCAACGGCCAATTGACTCCCGCCAACCCGGCCGCGCCATAGATCTGCGCGCAGCCGACGCCGAGAGTCTGCCTAACCAGGCCAGGCTCAGGTGGACGACCTTGGCAGCGGCTCGGCGACGATCGCCGGGCCTTTTTTTGCGGAAGCGATGTCTGTCCGATTGCTTGATCAGTCGAGCGGCGCCGGTCGAGTCGAGTAGATTTGGGATGATTGTTTCGCAGTATCGGAATAACGGTCCGCGCGAGCGGACAGCAGATCCAGCGCGTGACGAAGCACTTCCCGCTTAACTGCGGCGACATCCAGCGGCGGAATGACCGTCAAGCCTCCGATCAATCGGCTCAAGCTTAGGTATGCTTGGCGGTTCACATGTATAAAATCGAGCGGATATTCGGGTTTGCGGGCGCGTGCTGCAACCGGATCGGCGTCGAGGACATAGCTGACGTCGGGCCGCGGCACGAACTTCATCAGCAGGTGGATGAAGCCGCGCATCAACGGATTGCCGAGATTCAGATTCGCCAACTCGTCATAAACATAGCGGTCGAAGATCACCAAGTCCGCGCCGGAAGCGAGCGCCCTCGCCGCTGCCAGCCGCGCAGAAATTGCGTCCATCGAGTAAAGAAACAGGCGCACGCAGGTCATCGGCCAGGAGCGCACGTTCTTATCGCGCCGGTTGATGGGTTTCTCGGGACTGCCGATGCCTTTATCGCCTTTAAAGATCTTGTGCCCGCTTGACTCACGAATCGCCTTCAGGCAGGAGACGTCATCCCAGAAGCGGATTACGCGAACGCGGAGGCCGGCCTGTTCTGCAGCGGCGCGCAAAGCGTCAATCTGTGTGCTTTTTCCAGCGCCGTCGATACCTGAGAAGCTGACCCAGCGTGTCCCAATGTATTTGTGTGGAGTGCTCATTCTGGCTCCCAACTCAATGTGGCTGGCTTGGACTGCCGTGCGAGAGCAGAGCAACGGCTGCAATTGCGGCGCCTGCTCCAGCGACGATCGCCACTTTGATGAGGATGGAACGAACCCGGCGCTGCTTGGCAGGCGCAATCACCGCCCCGGCGGGCCGCGTTCCAGTGATGCCGGTTGTCTTTTCATAAGGCGCCGCGGCGGTTCCAACGGCAGGAGAGGGTGTCGCCGGCTGCTGATCCTGTCCGGCCTGCGCGCCAGACGTTGCCCCATAGGAGGGTTGACCTGTGGATGCCTGCGCAGTTTGAGCCGAACTGGTTCTTGCCGTCTGGCTCTGTTGTGGCTGTTGTGCGGCGGCGCGCTCGAGCGGCGCCATTAAAAGCACCGCCAGCCCACAGGCGATCAGCTTTTTCGTCATTGATTGACGCATTGTCGAATTCGGGTTTCTGAAGAGCATCATTGAAATAATCTCCGGGGCATTGCTGACGAGAGCAGCTATGCTGCGTCGGCGGGCGGCAGAGCTGCCTGGCTGGAGATTTCTGCAGACTGCACGCCGCGGTAGTCGGGGCGACGAAAACTCTCGACCGCCTCGTTGATCGTTGCAAATATGCGAAACAGGTTCCCGGCGCCCGTGGAATCGAGCATCGCCTTTACGTCGGGATGCAGAGCTGCAAGTCGCACGTCGCCGTTGCACTTCAGGGCTTCTTCCAGGCAACACAACAGCAGGTCGAGAGCGCTGGCATCGAACCGGTCGAAACCGCTGCAATCGAGCACGACGCTCGGACGGACGGTTGAACTCATGCTTTCAGCCAGCCGCCGTAAGAATTCCCGGCCTTTCTTGGCATCGATCTGCGGCAATTGCATCGCGATAATGGCTCGTTGATTCATGTTGATAATCCTGCCTGCAGTATGAAACTTGTACCCTCGAGCATCGAGAAATCGCGAGCTTTCACAGTGATTCTGGAGTCTGCAAGAGCCGCGCAAGCTCTGCCTCGGGGTTATGACGCACGTGGCTCAGCATGTTCCTGCCGTAGCGAAGCAATGTTCCAAGATTTGTGTTGTACCAGCAGCACTCGCTCATGCGCGCCGAAAGGCCGCAAACAAACCGGAGCCGCTTAAGCATATTCGGAGAGGCAAGCATGGCTGCAGTAATGCGATGGTTTCCGTCAAGAATGGTCAACGGCTCGTTCTCATTCACGCCGATGAGAATCACTGCCGCGAATCCGGGGTCTTCCTGGATGAGCAGGTCGCGGATGGCTGCGATCTTTGCCAGGAAAGCCGGCTCCATGGCATGCTGGCGCGTGCGCATGCCTTCGACGATTTTGGCGATCGAGAAATTACCGTCAGCAAGCTTACGCCACTGAGCCCGCGGAAAGACCCTTATGCTGCGCAGGTCTGTCTCATTAACTTCCACTTCGTACCATTCCGTATCGGAAGGCAGTTCTTTCCATAGAGCCAGGTGGCGAAGAAAGAGCAGTGCGCGGCGCTTGGCATTTTCGTGCGAGTCTTCGAAGTTCGGTTTGAGCACAATCTCGCGCAGCGTCTTCTGATAGGAACGGAACTCTGCGCAACGGAAATCGCTCTTGAGAAACTCGGCGATAACCTCATCTTCGACGATGCGGCGCATCAGCCGCACAGGCCTGCAGTTGGCTGCAAGCAGATCTTTTGGATCGGTGAGCGAGTTGATGAGGAACGGAAGCGCGACAAAGACGAACAGAAGACCCATCAGCACCAACTGAACGAGAATGACTTCGCGCAGGTTGTGATGGAAGAGGTAAATTCCACCCACCAACAGACCGGTGAAGCCCAACTGCATCCAACTGGTATTGGCGATCTTGTATGACATCTCAAAGGTGATGATGACAGCGCTGAGACAGTACACCACTGTGGTGATCGCGAACAGAGCCAGCAAGTAAGACAGGCTGTAATTTCCCGTCGTATGGAATCCGGCGCCGAACAGCTTCATCCAGAGCCACGGAGGCGCCGCGCAGAGCGCCAACGCCAGGCCGGCGCCGCTGCCCAGAACAAGCAACAGGGAAGTGGCGATGACCTTCAGGTCTTTTCGCTCCTCTTCCGAAGTGCCTGCGACCAGTGGGAACGTGGTATTCACAACAGCGGAAGACATGGTGAAAATTACGCGACCCACCATCGCAACGGCTGCGTAGAGGCCGGCCAGATGGGCGGGAAAGAAATGGTTCACCATGACAATGCCGCAGTTGCCGATCATCATCTGCCCGGAATAGAAGACGACGGCTTGCGAGGTTTCGCGAAGAGCGTAGTTGAAGCAAAGAGGATTGGCGGCGCGCCCAGCCAACTTGGGCGGAATCGCCAGGTAAGCTGCCGCGGTGGCGGCGGCATTGGCGGCAATCACGCCGCGAACGCCATATCCGCCCAGGATGAGAAGAAATGAGCCGCCTAGCCGGACTGCGCCTTCAAGCACCAGGTTGAAAGCCAGGCCTCGAAACCCAAATGTGCCCTGTATGAATCCGCGACGCGGACCCAGCGGGACGTAGAATGCGGCGCCAACGGCGAGCAGCGCCACCAGGACCGGATCTGGCAGATTGAGATAGTTCGAGATTCCGCTGCGGAAGGCAAGCAGAAGCAAAGCAACAAAGATGCCACACGCCCACGCGGCACGATGAAAGTAACGATAGACCGCTGCCTTGCCTTCAGGCGTGGTTTGCTGCGCCACTATCTTGGTCGAGACGATTTGCAGCGAAAGCGTGAGGGCGGAAAGCAGAGTAAGAATCGTGTAGACAACCGTCGCCTGGCCAAACCCCTTCGGTCCGAGGAAACGGGCGACAACGATGTTGTAGACAAGGTTGGTTGCGATCGTCATTCCCGATCCGGAAAGAAGGATCATGCTTCCGGAGACGATACGGGATGGGAGCGATTTCGGCTTTTGGGTCAGACCGTGAACCACGCTTTTTATACTCCAGGTCGAACAGCAGGAAAGGGGATTCGAGAGCAAGCGCAGCGATCCAACCGCGATTCAGCTGGCAGCAAATAAATCCGATGCTGAAATCAAGCCTTCGGCTGCTCAGAAGAGGCATTCCGCGCAATTCGCAATGCTGCTGTAAACCCTCTTTTCCATACATGCTTCTAAGTAAGTGAGCATGCTCACTCACCCTAGTTCTGCCCTACTCTGTCTCTTGTTACTTCTGCATGGATGTCCTGGATCGAGCGGCCCGACGCGCCTTGTCCACCGCGCTACCGGGAGCACGCCGGAAGTGATCGCCGTGTACGAGGCGTGGTTCGGCCATCCGAGGCATATCTCGGTGGGTTACTCGTCTCAGGATCCCGACGTGATCCGCGAACAGATCCACCACGCACAGACGATGGGAATTTCCGCATTCGTCGTGGATTGGTATGGCGATCGTCAACCCTTCATCGACAAGAGCTATTCCGTAATCCAGGATCAGGCGGCCAAAAACAAATTCCATGTGGCGATGATGTACGACGAGACCGACGAGGACGACGGCGCCACGGACGAGGCCATCGCGGATTTCACCGAGTTTCATGATGCCTACCTGTCGCCAAAAGCGCCTGGTCACCAGGCGTACCTCACTTACGAAGGACGGCCCGTGATCTTCATTTTTCCCAAAGGCGGGCACACCAACTGGTCGAAAGTGCGCGAGGTAGTGAATAAGTGGAACCCGGCTCCATTGCTGATCCAGGAGAACGCGCCAGGTGCGGACGCCAGCGCATTTGACGGGTTCTATGCCTGGATCAATCCCGGGGACAAGGGTTGGGACGCTAATGGCAATAACTGGGGCGAGTCGTATCTGAACAGCTTCTATGAAACGATGAAAACAAAGTACCCCGACAAGATCATCGTTGGTGGCGCATGGGCTGTCTTCAATGACGCGAAGGCGTCCTGGGGATTGAATCGCCACATCTCAGCGCGCTGCGGGCAGACTTACAGCGACACATTCAACTTCTGGCGGCGTGAATTCCCGCCGGACCAGCCCATTCCGTTCATCCTGATCGAAACGTGGAACGATTACGAAGAAGGCTCAGCGATCGAGCGCGGCATCCCAAACTGCGGCAACGGCGGCCAGGAGCTGCCGGCGGCTGCGGCTATGCGGGTGCAGCAGAAGTAAACCGCTCCTTAAGGCGCTTCACTCATCCCGTGCTCTCATCGAACCGCATATGGTTCGCGCAATGTATCCAATTCAATTGCGCCGGACGCAGCACAGCGCTTCGCTCATCAAGACGAAGCGCTCCTGTCACGGCACGAGGAGAGAGGATTGCCGAGCAGACGGACGATCCTCCGGCGCTGCCGGAGGATCGTCAACATTTATGCTGCTTTGTTGGCGCCCTTCTCGATAACAGTAAAGTTTCCCGTGGACAACGGCACTACGCCAAGCTGGCTTGCCATCTGCGCCTGGACGCGGTGTACGTGGCTGATGAGAGACAGTGGCCGATTGCGGACCTCGTCGTAGACGCGGCCGACATATTCGCCAAGCAAGCCCACCGAAAGCAGCAGCAGGCTCCCAATGAAGAACATGGCGCCGGTAATGCCCAGAGCTGCTCTGGTGACAGGGAGCCGGGCCGCAAGCATTGACAGCTCGAAGATCCCCGCCATGCAGGTCGAGAAACCGAACAGGGCGAAGCTCAGCCGCAGCGGCTTATAGCTGAAGCTGGTGATGGCATCCATCGCGTATTTGATGCGGCTGATGAACGACAGCTTGCCGTCGCCTCCGGCACGGTCCTGGCGGTCGTAATACACAATGCTGTTCTTGTATCCCACCCAGGCGCGCAGGCCAGGCAGGTATCGGTTCTTCTCCCGCATGGCAAGAACCGAATCAAGCGCCTTGCGATCCATGAGGCTGAAGATGCCCGCGTTGAGCGGGATGGGATAGTCCGAAAGCGATCCCAGCACGCGGTAGAAGAGCGGAAACAGAAGGGCGAGCAGCCTGCGGCTTTCCTGGCGGCTGCGCCGCACGGCCACTACAACCTCCGCGCCATCGTTCCAGGCTTCAATCAGCTCAGGCAGCACCTCAGGCGGATCCTGAAAATCTCCGTCCATAAGGATCACAGCGCGGCCATGGGCCGTGGCCAAACCGGCCGAGATCGCGCCCATATGACCCCAGTTGCGCGACAGCTCCACGACTACAACATGGGAATCTACGCTTTGCAGGCCCTTCAGCAGCTCCAGTGAGGAGTCTGTGGACCCGTCATTGACATATACAACCTCCCATTCATTCACTACACCCGTCAACGCACTGGCAACAGCCTCATGAAAACGAACAATTAGTTCTTCCTCGTTGTAGATCGGTACAACCACTGAGACCATAGACTGCTCCTGGACTTCTGATTTGAACGAACCATTTCTTGCCTTCCTTTCTTGCTTCCGGCTTCGCTTTCCTGGCCTATTGCGTGTCGGCCTGGAGGACGCGCACACGCCAGCGCACTTCCGCTGGCGTGAGGACGACGATATAGCGAGCGTGCACCTGCCGGATCGATAAAGATTTGTCGTGATCGAAAACCTGCACTTCGTAATCCACGGTATCTTGCAACTGGATGGACAATCCTTCTGGCGAGTAAAACACGATTTGAAGATCGTGCGCCTTGTCCGTGTAACGGGTATGAATGCCTGCGGCGGCCTGCTCATGAATGGTTTGTGTGAGCTTATCCTTGGCTGTGCCCACAAAATCCGCATTGAGCAATGCAGGCTGATTTTGGTTAAGCGCGGCGCGCATGGTCTTCCAGGACTCCAGATAATCGCGAATGGCGCCCTGTTCCGTCTGCTCCGCAAGCGCCCGCGGCCCATCGAGATGCGTGGGCTCTACGCGCACAGTCGCTTGTGCGGCCGCCGTTACTGAAGCCACAGCGAAGATTGCGCCAAATGCCAGAGCCGCCTTTCGCATTTACTGTCTCTCCCAGCGAATCTGATTGCCCATTACCACTCCGCTTGCCACCGAGATGACCGCTCCCGAGTGCGCGGGCATTTCCACCTCGGCAATGCCCCGCTTGATAGGAACGTCCACTGTCGACTCCAGGCCGTTGTATGCCTCGGTAAAGGTCACAACCGTTCCGTCCGGCACTGCATTCCCGCTGCAGTCGCGAATCGGAGCTGTCTCAAGCTTCACTTCGCCTCGGTTGGGGCTTGCTGTCATCTTCAGACCGCAGGGATCGCCCGGGACCTGTCCGATAATTCGCGCGCTTGAAACATTTCCGATTCGCGCAACGAACTTATCGTTGCCCTGGTGGTCCGTAGAATTCATCTCCGCCCAAGCGGCGCCATCCCGGCTGATCACGGTGCGTGTCTGCGTTCCGCCTGCCGGGCCGGTGAGATCGAAGTTTACCGGCAGCGGTGCAGTGATCAAATTCTCATACGCGTCAAACACGTAGACTGCGCCGGTAATGCCGCCTTGCAGGCGTACCGGAAGGCGCGACGGCTTGGCCAAAAAGCTTACGTCTGCTGGTTGAGCAGCCGGCTTTACCGCGAGCGACTCTGTCACATCAGTTCCATCGCCAATAAGAATCACTTGATAGTTGCCGGCGTTGTAGAGCGTGCCCGCGGCGAAGACAGTTGTCTCTCCCAACTGCACTTCACGTTTGATCGCCTGCCCCAGGCCGACGATGTAGAGCGTTCCCTTGCCGCTTCCGCTGCTTGTGACGGAGAACGCGCCGCCCGCCTCGATGCTCGAGGGAAGCGTAAGATTCCCGCTCTGCGCCGGCGCCGGTTGCGCAGCAGCAAAGATCGCGCCTAACATCGCGCCAAGGATCGCGCTATGGACCGCGCCAACGATCCTCGAATGACTCGTGGCGTCAGCCGGAATCAATCGTCGATGGCTCATAGCATGCCCTCCGAGCTGTACGAAGACACAACCGTGCGCTCGCTGCTGATACTGTGCGCCAGGTCCTCGGGAATGTGGATGTCGAACTTCGCTGGCGTCTGCGGCAACAAGGCCCGGTCAATATATTCGTCGGCTACCCACACCACCTGGCCAGTGTTGTTGTAAAACGTGCCGAGTACGTGCGCCACGTTGACCACCTGTCCGCTCTGGTTGATCAACTCGCCGGTCAGCGAGGCATTGGGAGCGGGGTTCAGATGCGCATTATCGATCGCAATCACCGGATCTGCTGACGCAGGTACGAGCGTCGAGAAAGGCGTCATGCGGATGCTGCCCACATCGGAAAGCTGGGCATCGGGGAAGTTGATCAGGAACGGCGTAACCTGCTTGGGCAGAAGTATGTGCGAGATTTTGTCGAAGCTTCCCTCGCTGGCGATCGGGGTCTGGGATTTGGAAAGGAGAGTAGCGTTCACCGAGACGTAGGCTGGCACAACGTCTTCATTCAGCAACTCGCCCAAAATGACTACGCCCTCGGCCCGTTGCACGGGATGCATATCGATGATGCGTACGTGCGGGGCTTCCACGCTTTGCGCGCCCCAGTCATCGCCCGGACCCGGGTAGATCACGTCCCAGCGTAGATAGTTCACCGGGATTACCTGCGGCGGCACCATCGGCTTCTTCACGATTGGCCAGTCCGCCTGCCAGCGGTCGCCGTTGCGCACTACATGCAGATCGCGAGAGCTCGAGGAAACGCCGACGACCGTGGACCAGTAAATGTTCAGCCGGATATCGGCGTCATTATCGGAGGCGCGCAGCGGCCGCACGTCGAAGTGATCGAGCGTGGCGTAGGTGCGCAGGCTCGGGTAATACCCGGTGATGTCGTGCTCGAACTCTTCTTCGGAGAATTCCGCCTTGTTTCCCAGACTGTCATAGGCGCGGCCCCAGGCACGCGCCTTGATCGCGCCGGCCAGGTTGCGCACTGCCAGTTCCGGAGTGGTGGGCGAGGGCATAATGCCTTCGCCGCCGGCGTACGCGCGCGCAGCTGGGACCGGGGAAAGCGTCCCGATAATGACCAGCACGACGGTCGCACCGCCCAGAAGTACAGCTAACATGCCTCCCTTGATATTCACGACACCATCCTCCCGGGCAAGAGATCATCATCCACCGGATAGCCTTCGGCGGCTTCCTCACGTCCCTTTTCTGGAATCAGCAGGACCAGAATCGCCAGAATGCTGCTCCCGAACGGGAAAATTCCCCACATCAAGCCCTGCCAGCGAGGAGGCATTTGCGGTGCGTTCAGCGGAGCTGCCGGAGGAACCCCATCCTTGCCCCACACCGCTACTTGGTTGTCATCCAGGCTGTCGACTTTGCGCCATCCGGCGAAGGTCAGTAGCGGATCGTAGTAGGGGTCATGCACGAAAACCCATTTGAGCCCGTAGTGATCGGCGTGCATCAGCATGGCGCGGAGCGCGTCCAGGCCGCCCTTATCAAAATATTTCGAGTTGGACAGCGAACCGCCGCCGTACTTTGTCAGCTCCGGCAGCATGCGTCCCGAGTTCCACTCGCCGTCCACGCTGCTGGCGTCTGTCAATCGTGCAAGGTGTGCGATCTGGTTGCCAAAACCCAGCGTCACGTAACGGTATTGATCGTGTCCATCACGGTTCAGCCAGCTTGCCACCCACTCCACATTCAGGCCGGATGAAGATTCGGCGGGATGGAAAGTAGACCAGGAAACCGCCAGCGCACACGTGGCAGCCGCTGCTACCGTTAGCCACCCGATCGCGCGTGTGCGATACCGGGCGACTAGATCCGACGCAAACAGGCCGACAAAAGGCAGCTCAAGCAGAGTGGCCCAGTAGCTGAAGCGCTCCATTGTCAGAACGTCGAAAGCGCGGCCAAGCAGGATGGGCCCCACCGGCGTCGTCCCGCCCAGGCCCAGCAGGAATGTGACCCAGAAACCGAGCAGCAGCGGCCTGAGCCGCGGCACGGTAGAACCGCGCCAGAAGATAAAGGGCAGCGCCAGAATCATGGCGCCATAGGGAACGATGAAGTAGTTCACGCCCCACTGCGGGCTCAGGATGTAGTTCGCGCGGCTGGGGTGGGGAATCGGTGTCTGTGTGACGGGATAATGGATCAGTGCAATCCAGAAGGGCAGCAGCACAATCGTGATCGCTGCTGAGACGACAACCGTGATCGCAATGCTCCGGATTAGGAACGGGCCCAGGCCGACGCGTTCTCCCTGCGTGCGATCCATAAACGCCAGCGCCAGCACCGGCAGGGCGAAGAAGAACGATCCGAAGAGAAGCGTGGCATGGTGCGCGGCTGCGGCTGCGACAAACAAAGCCGTCGCCTTTACAAAGGAACGCCAGTTCCCGAGCCGCACCCAATCAAAAAGGAAAGGCAGGGCGTTCAGATAAAGAGGCGCGGCGGCGGTCGTGCCTAACTGGCCGGCCGAATAGACCAGAAAACTTTCCGAGCCGACAAATACCGTGGCGATCGCCGCAAACGAGGCAGCGCGCGGGCTTACCCAGAGCTTTGCGAACCGGTAAACGCCCACAACGAGCAGCAGTATGGCCACAAACTGCACGGCCATGTACGCCATCTCCAGGCCGAAGATCTGCGACAGCACAGCCACCCATTGCTGAGGCAGCGGCGGATAGGTCGTCTGCGAAAAGCCTGCATACCACTTCGGGTTCCACGGATCGAACCAGTGGTGCACATAATGCGAGGCGAAGAAGATATGAAAATTCGTGTCGTACGACTTTAAAGGCAACTTCATCAGCAACAGCGGCAGGTGAACTACCGTAGCAAGAAGCAAAATGAGGCTGATCGGTATGGGACGTTGTGAAGAATCGATCGACTCGTTTTTTTGCACAGTTGCCTCTCCGGACAGGATGATTACATCCATTCAATTCAAATGTGGGAATCACATCAGCAGAGCGCGGAATCGACCTCGCGTTCACTGCAAATATGAAAGAAAATGGGACAAAACGTACTATTGTTTCGATTGGCGAATGGCCCGTGCGGTTGCCTTTCGCAAACACTTGCACGCCCTGGGGAACATGGCTCTCCAACGTTTGATGCGGGTTGCGGAACAAGGTTCGTCGCGCCAACGATTGCGATTTGAGCCAACATTCGGCCGAAAGTTCGAATCAAATCCATCACCGTGAAGTTACGGTGGTGATTCCCTTTGATTGCTAGACCTCGATTACTGAAAACTGGGTTCTTGTTTGTCTTCGTTGGGCTGACCTGCGCTGCCGGCGCACAGGTCTACCAGGTGGGGCAGGATAACTCCGCCAGCCCGCAAGCTCCTGCAAACCGCCCTGCTGCAGATCAATCGCACGCGGATCAATCGCAGTCGCTCGGCTGGGGCTCAAATATCCAGAACGCGCGTCTAGCTCGTGCCGCGCAACTCGCCATCCAGCAAGGCAACAAAGCGCAGGCCGTGGATTTCGCCCAGCGCGCAGCTCAGTCTGCACCGAACGATCCGCAGCTATGGTTTCTGCTCGGCTTCGCAGCAAGAATCGATGAACGGTTTCAGCTCTCGCTCGATGCCTACAACAAGGGCCTCAAGCTCAATCCTGGCTCGCTCGACGGCATGTCGGGCGTGGCCCAGGATTACAGCCTGATGGGCCGCACCAACGATGCGGAAAATCTGCTCAAAAGAATCATCGCGTCCGACCCGCGGCGGCGCAACGACGTGCTCATACTGGGCGAAATCTACATGCGCAGCAGGGACTACAACAATGCGATTGATTGGTTGAACAAAGCCGAAGCGCTGCAGCCGGATGCGCGCTCGGAGCTGCTATTGGCGCTCTCCTATCAGCAGCTCAAGCAGATGGACCAGGCCAGCCGCTATCTGGACATGGCCAAGCGCCGCGCTCCAAACAACCCCGATGTGCAACGTTCGCTGGCCGGTTACTACCGGGAAGTTGGCAAATATTCCGAGGCAATTGCCGCGCTCAAATCCATTCGCAATCCCAGTCCGGACGTGGTCGCCGAGCTTGCCTACACGTACGAGCTCGACGGCAACCCTGACGATTCAGCTCGCCTGTACGCGCAGGCTGCAGACTCCGCCCCGAAGGATTTGGGGCTTCAGCTCGCCGCCGCACAGGCTCAGGTGGCCGCCGGAAAGCTTGAGGGCGCGGAGTCTTACCTCACGCGCGCCCAGGGAATTGACCCAAACGCCTACCGCCTGCATGCGATTCGCGGCGAGGTCGATCAAATTCAAAATCTAAACGACGATTCAGTGAAGGAATATCAGACGGCGATCGCGCACCTGCCGCCTGAACCCCCTGAAGGACCGCTTTATGGCATCCAGTTGCACATGGATCTCGTAGCGCTCTACCGTGCTGTCGGCTCTGAGGATGCGGCCCAGCATGAACTCGCAACAGCCCAGAGCCAGATCAAAGCTGTCGACGGGTCCGGGCCGGACCGCCCGCAGTACCTGCGGCTTCGCGCGCTCATCAAGCTCAGTGCGAACGATGCGGATGGCGCTCTTGCCGACATCAAGGACGCGCTCGCTGCCAATCCGGACGATCGCAACAACCTCCAGTTAAACGGCGACATCCTGATGAAGCTCAACAGGCCGGAGGATGCGATCGCCGTTTATAAGCGCATTCTGGCGCAGGATGCCAATAACCGTTTCGCCCTCACATCGATCGGCTATGCCGAGCGCGCAGCCGGTCGCGACCAGGATGCGGAAAAATACTTCAAGCAACTCGCTGCAGCGGATCCGAAGCTCTATGTCCCCTATCTGGCTCTCGGCGACCTTTATGCCGCCCGTCATCAATACTCGAAAGCCCAGGCCGAGTACAACAAGGCTCTTCCACTCGCTCCGGACAACGGCCTGATCGTCGCTGGAGGCTTAAACGCCGCAGTCGAAGGACACGATCTGAAACTTGGAGCCGCATGGATGGCGCGCATCACGGATCCGATGAACCGCGATCCGCAGCTTCTGCGCGAAAAAGAGCGCTACCTGAGCTTCAAGGGCGACTACGCGCAATCAGCCGCTGTAGGCAGACAGGCCATCAAGGTCCTGCCCCGCGATCGCGACGTTGTTGTCTATCTGGGATACGACCTGCTCTATCTCCAGAAATATGACGACCTCCTAGCGCTTACCTCGAGCTACATGAACGTTTTGCCTAAGGAGCCGGATATACCGCTTCTGGCCGGCTACGTTTATAAGCACAACGGGGACAAAGAAAAGGCAGAAGAGGCATTCGGCGAAGCCATCAAGCGCGACCCGGACCACGTGGAAACCGCTTACGTGAACCGCGGTTATATGCTCAACGACCTGCACGAGCCGGAAAGCGCGGCTGCGGATTTTGAAACTGCGCTGAAGATGCAGTCAAACGACGGCGAGGCGCACCTCGGTTTGGCATATTCGGATCTCGACTTGCAAAAGTACCAGGCGGCGCTGCGTCAGTCTGCGTTGGCCGAGAAAACCATGGGCGATATTCGCGACGTGCATGTGATCCGTGCGACGGCCTACGCGAATCAGGCCCTTCTTTCCAAGGCTGTTGTCGAGTACCGCGCGGCGCTGAAGTTTACGCCGAATGATGGAATGCTCCACCTGGGGCTGGGAAATGCGCTGCTCTCCCTTCGCCACTATCATGCTGCGATCGACGAGCTGCAGCTGGCTGCCAAGTTCACGCCGGACGATCCCCATTCCTACGCGCTGTTGGCCAGCTGCTACGCAGAGCTGGACGATCGGCAGCAAACAGTCCATTTTGCCGAGCTTGCGGAAAAGCATTCCCTCTCCTCTTCGGGCGTGGAGCAGAGCCAGATCCTGGTGACGACCGGCGAGGCGCTGCTCGACCTGGGCGATGAAGCTGCTGCGATGAGCCGCTTCTCGCGTGCGCTTTTGGTCAAAGGCAGTGACCGGGTGGGCGTGCGCCTGGCCATCGCCGGCCTGATGGCGCATAAGGAGCACGCTGAGGATGCCGAACGCCAGATCGCGCTGGCCGTTATGGAAGCAGAAGCTGGCGAGACAGCCGCGCCTACCGGCAAACAATACATAGCTGCTGCGGATGTCTTCAGCTCGCTCCACGAATACGATCTGTCGCAGAACTACCTGCAGCGAGCCAAGACGGCGGGCGCTCCTGATCCCCAGGTGCGCATTGGCTTTGCGAACAATTACCTGGCGCTCGGCGAGACAGAAAAAGCATCGGCAGAACTCGCAGCCATTAAGGCCACTGGCGACGGCACTCCGACGTATCAGTATCTGCTCGCCGAAGCCAGTGTCTATCAGCAGGAACACCACGGAGAACAGGCGCTGACCTCGTTTGCCCAGGCTACGAGCGCGGCCGGCGACGATCAGAGCGCCGAGCAGAGCCTGCTCTCCGCTGGGGCCGACGAGGGCATGCGCGTCAATCCCATGTTCAGCGTACTTTCGGATTACTCCGCGGAGCCGATCTTCGAAGACACCACGGTTTATGTTCTCGACTCCAAACTCGATGCCGCACAACCCATCCCGCCGACGGATACCTCTTTGCTTCCGCCGCCGCGCTCGTCGATCCAGAATCAACAGACGGCCGCGTTTCATCTTCACCTGCCATTTGTGCCCACTCCAACGGGATTTTTCCAGGTGCGGAATGCGCGCGGCGATATCTCGGCGCCGAGTTCGTTTTGCGGCCCGGGCTCTACTCCCTCCAGCATTTGCAGCGTTATTGTCGACCGTGATACTACCGATTACAACTTGAACTTCGGCCTGAACCCCGTTTGGCGCACGGGCAGAAATCTCGTCGCATTCAACGGCGGTATTCAGGAAACCATTCGCCGTGACAGCCTGCAACCGGTCACGATGGATCAAAACCTGTTCAGGCTGTTCCTGTACGGCTCAACCAGTTCGTTCTTCAACGCGATCTCGATGAGCGGCTATGTCATTCGCGAGACCGGGCCGTTCACGCTCAGCAATCTGCACTCGACTGCGCTGACTGGCGCCATCGACTTCCGCATCGGCTCGCCATGGGGTAAAACAGCGCTCATTACCGGCTGGGGGGCGAGTAACCAGTTGTTCACTCCGCGCACGTACCAGGCGTACTTCACCTCGTCCTATATCGGGTTTGAGCACCACTTCTCCGAACGGCTGAATGTGCAAGCGCTCGCCGAATATGTGCGTGCGTGGCGGATCGTAAACACTAATTCCGCCATTGCGCAGAATCTGCGCCCCGCTGCCACCGTCGACTTCGTTCCTGCAAAGAATTGGCAGATAGAAGTGAACAGCGCCTATTCAGATACGCACGGCTTCCACGTCTACGACGCGGTACAGAGCGGATTCTCGATCTCCTACGCCTTGCCGGTGCGGCGCCAGTTTATAGATCAGTCGGGTCCTGTCACTCTGGCGTATCCGATCCGCTTTTCCGCTGGCATGCAGCAGGAAAACTTCTTCAACTTTGCCGGCGGGCAGCAGCAGTACAGGCCTTACGTCGAGGTGAGCATTTTCTAAAGGTGGCGACGCAAATGAAGATCTGTCTGGTTGCAACATTCCCCCCGAGTGGGCGCCAATTGAATGAATACGCATTCCACATCGCACGGGAACTGCGCAATTGTCCGGGCGTGGAGCTGACCATTCTTGCCGATGAGCTCAGCCAATATGAATTCGCGACGGACGCGGAGGGCAATCCCATCCGCGCAGACAAGCAGCCGGAGCTGGAAGGGTTCAATGTCATTCGCTGCTGGAAGTTCGGCAGCGTGAGCACGCCGGCGCGAATTCTCAGCGCGGTGCGCAGGATCAAGCCCGATGTGGTGTGGTTCAACCTGGTGTTCTCCAGCTTTGCCACGCCGGAAAATCCTGTTGCGGCGTTCATGGGCCTGTCGGTGCCGGCCCTGGTGCGCGCAGCCGGCTTCTACACCCACATCACTCTGCACCATATTCTCGAGCACGTGGACTTCGCCGCGGCGGGCATCCGGCGCGAAAAGCTTTTTCGGATCGGAATGGAACTTGCCACCCGCGCTTTGCTCAGGGCCAGTTCGGTTTCTGTTCTGTTGCCGCACTATCACCGCACATTGCGGACGAAGTATCGAGCACAGAATGTGCTGCTCGGCACCCACGGTACCTTCGCCACAAGCCCAATACCGCCCGATTACAGCAAGCGCGGCAACCCTGATCAAAGGATTCTCGCGATCGGGCACTGGGGAACATACAAGCGTCTGGAGACACTGATGGAAGCATTTCCGTTGGTGCTCAAAAAGGCTCCCCGCGCGCGCCTGGTGATTGCCGGCGCCAACCATCACACCAGGCCTGGATATTGGGAGTCGATTCGTGCGGCTCAACCACCGCAGCTTCCCATCGAGTTCCGGGGATATGTTCCCGAAGAAGCGATTCCGGAGCTGTATCAGACCACTTCGATCGTCGTGATGCCATACGACTCCGCCACAGGCTCGAGCGGCCCGGCTCACCAGGCATGCGAGTTCGGCGTGCCGATCGTCTGCGCGGACCTTTCCGATTTTCGGGAGATGGCCGCCGAGGAAGACATGGCAATTCGCTTTCACAAGGTCGGCAGCGCGCAAGATCTCGCCGGTCAGCTCGTTGCAATTCTGCAATCTCCACAGCTGGAGCGGGAGATGGCCGAGCACAACTTTGTGGCGGGTGTCGAGATGACATTGAGCAATGTCGTCAACAAGTACCTCCGCTGGTTTGAGCTGCAGCGCTGCAAAAAGCTGGCGCGAAGTGCCACCGCAATCGCCGAGGGGCTCGCATTCGCCGGCGGCGCAGGCGCTCCACAGGTCTCCGCATTTTCCTGGTCACCGCGCCTGTCCACGCCGGATGAGCGCGACGAAAAAATCCTCTTCGGCACGGATCGGACTTTGGACCGCGCCAGGCCGTACGCGGACCTGGGCGAGCTGCCGGAACCACTCCGGGCGCCAGAGGAGCCGTGAACGCACGGTCGCGCGCGGTTTTGGAAGTCAAGTTTGAAAGGAGACAGACGTATATCGAGGTTGCGAACGAATTCTCGTTCGGACCAACAATCCGGCATTCGGCCTCAGGTTCATAAACACCATCGCCTGGGATTCCCGGTACGACGGATTCACGATGAACGGCATGGCTAGTGTTTTCTGCCCGTTGGCGAATTGAATTAGCAGCACGTTTCCTTGGTTTCTGTCGGAGGTTACCTTGTTCCCCAGGCGTTGGTGTCGCGCGTGTGCGCAGTCGGTTTGGTTTATTATTTTTGGCTCTCTGATATCGGCGTTGTTAACGGGATGCGCTGGCGGCTCTCTCACCGCGAGCAGCGCACCGGGAAGCGGAGGTGGCGGAGGTGGAACGTCAGGTAAAACCAGCACTCCGCCGACTGTCTCCATCACCGCCGATCCTTCTTCAGTAAATCCTGGCGGCTCGTCCACCCTGGTGGTGAGCGCGGCAAATGCCACCCAGGTCGTCGTCACCGGGACAGACGGCAGCTCTTACGCAATGCAATCCTCCGGCGGAACTCAGGTCGTGCAGCCCACGGGCGCCGTAACCTATACGGCAACTGCAAATGGAGCCGGAGGCAGCGCAACGGCGCAGGTCGCAGTCAATGTGGCTGCAGCCAATGCTGTGACCGTCGCAATTGCCGCAAGCCCAATGTTCATTTCGCCGGGGAACTCCGCAATCCTCACCGTTACAGCGACCAATGCATCAGCGGTCACTGTCACCGGAAGCGACGGCAGTTCATATACGCTCACGGCGACCGGTGGAACGCAGGCGGTGAGCCCCGCGAGCACGACAACTTACACCGCCAAAGCCACGGCTAGCAGCGGATCGGCAACCGCTACTTCAACCGTGACGGTGACTGTAAGTGCGAATCCCGCTCCGACAGTTTCGATCTCGGCCAATCCGGCATCAGTCGTTTCCGGTGGCTCTTCAACGCTCAAAGTCGAAGCCTCCAACGCGACCCAGATCGCCATCACCGGCAGCGATGGCAGCTCCTACACAATGCCTTCCGGTCAGGGTGGAACGCAGTTGGTGACCCCCACGAAAACCACTACCTACACAGCCGTCGCCACAGGCCCCGGCGGCAGCTTTTCCGCTGGCGTAACCGTCACCGTCACTGCATCGCCTGCTCCGACGGTAACAATCGTTGCCAATCCGACGAACATCGTGGTCGGCAACTCTGCCACGCTCACAGTGACTGCCTCGAACGCCACGGGAGTAACGATTACCGGAACCGACGGCAGCTCCTACACCTTGCCCGCAACCGGAGGGACGCAGTCTGTGAGTCCGGCCTCCACCACCTCTTACACCGCAACCGCAACCGGCGCCGGAGGAAACGCGACCGCCAGCACTACAGTTTCCGTCACCACGGCTCAAGGCGTCCAGGCCATCGATCACGTGATCTTCATGATGCAGGAGAATCACACCTTCGACAACTACTTCGGCATGCTGAACCCGTATCGCCAGGCGCAGGGATGGACCGTCGCCTCGGACGGCAACACCTACACCGTTGACGGAATCGACGACAAGCTCACCACGATCAGCAACACCAACGACAACGGCGCCACGTACCACCCGTTCAAGCTGACCAGCACCTGTGTGGACGATATGAGCTCGGCGTGGCTCGAGAGTTATGGCGACGTGAACACCTATGATTTCGCAACGTCACGCGGTATTGACATGAACGGCTTTGTTCATAATGCCGAAGGCTTCGCCAACAGTTGCAACAGTTCGGGCAACTGCAGCGGTTCCTATACCGACACAGCCGGCGAACGCTCTATGGGATATTACGATCAGGATTTCCTGAACTACTACTACTTCATGGCTTCGGAGTTCGCTCTCTCTGACCGCTGGTTCTCGCCCATCTCCACTAACACCATTGACAACCGCATCGCCACCATGACCGGCGGCACCACCCAGGGGCTCACCAAGGATCCGGGCGACCAGGATCATCTGAGCCAGCTCAATATCAATAACATCTTCGAAGAACTCGATAATGCGAACGTATCGTGGAAGATATATTTCACGGTAACTGAAGGCTACTGCCTCGATTACGACGACTGCCCGACGACCGGCGACTCGCGCTACCCCGCGAGCACATTCGAGAATCTGCAGTACTCCTATAACTACATCCAGAGCATGCCCAGCTCCGGCCAATGCCCGTCGCCCATGCAGCCATCGAGCGTGGTGGGCGACTCAACTAACTCATTCTGTATCGACCCAAACCACATTGCACCGCTCTCTCAGTTCTTCACTGATCTGACCAACGGAACCCTGCCCAGCTTTGCGTTCATCGAGCCTGGTTATGGAGAAAACGACGAGCATCCGGGATCGGGAAACAACATCCTGGATGGCCAGGCGGAAGTGGC
>JASIJW010000121.1:0-5316 GCA_030050035.1 Acidobacteriaceae bacterium
CCTGTTTTGTCGAATTAGAGATCTCTCAGTTCGAACGGGATGGGAACTGAACCGGTCGGAAGAGTCGAGAGAGGTCCCGATCTTCACGCGCCGCGCTTCTTCTCAGTCCTGCTCGACAAGCCGAACACTTATATCTTCGAATGTGTTCCCGTTGGCAACTACACTCCGAAAGCCAATGCACACGGTTTCAAAACCTATTTGCTTGGCAATGTGTTCAGATTGTGACACTTCCGAAACTGAATCACCCCTCGCCCGGTGCTCTGGGCGGAGGTCGGCCATCCGACATTAACGGAATGAGAACGTTTGAGTGGCCGGGAACTCGCCAGGAACCTCCATCAAAAAGTGAGTGCATTGGAGATTTATGGCTCAATCGAGGTTGCGCAAGACGCTCAGCGTGGTAAGTTTGTCCGATATTGAGGCCCTTCATCCAAATGAACACCAGGGAACTCATCCAGAGCTTCGATCCATGGCGGGAAACCCCGCGAAAGTTCATCGTCGTTCTTCTGCTTTCGGTTTTCTCTTTCTTCACAACCATCGGATTTGCCTACGACATCATCGCGATGGGGCGCCAGCACCCGGTTCACTTCGTGCTTGGAGTCGTTCTTTCCGGGCTGTTCGCTGTTCTCTATGCAGTGATGTGCATCTCGCTCCGGCAAAAGTGGTGGAAGGCAGTTCCACCGATATTCGTGGTGCAGTTTGTGGTGATGGGCTGGTTGGCGATGCGATTCCCGGATCGGCCCCAGCCGGCTTCGATGAGTGCTGCAGAATTAGCGCACCTGCACATTCGCCTGATTCTCGACAGCATCGCGATCATGGTCGCCGTCAGTCTGGGCTATACAGGCTTCGTTACTGTCTCGGTGAAGGAAGCGCGGCGCTATGTAATAACGCGCACCGAAAAAGCGTTGCTCGAAAGCGAGATGGCCGCGGCACGCCAGGTGCAGCAAGTGATCCTGCCCGATCCACACCTGGCGATTCCTGGATTTGCCATTGAGTCCGCCTACAAGCCCGCGCGCGAGGTGGGAGGCGATTTTTTTCAGATCCTACCGGTGGCAGACGGCAGCCTGCTTTTCGTAATCGGCGACGTTTGCGGCAAAGGGCTTCCCGCCGCGATGCTGGTGTCGCTCCTGATCGGATCGATTCGCGCGACGGCAGAAGAAACGCACGACCCGGCTGTCCTGCTCGGCAAACTTCATGACCGCGTCGCTGAACGCACTCGAGTCGCAGGTCACACCGCAGGACATACCCTTGACGGATTCGTCACGGCCCTCGTGGCCTTCATTGCGAACGATGGTCTTGTCACGCTTGCCAACGCGGGACACCTATCGCCCTACCTGGATGGGCAGGAAATCGAACTCCCAGGCGCACTACCGCTCGGCTTCGGTGACGGCGGGCAGTACGTGACAACAACAATGGATCTGCCGAAAGGCAGTCGCCTTGCCTTCCTGTCGGATGGCGTTGTTGAAGCGCAGAAACCGACCGGCGAGTTATTTGGCTTCGACCGCGCAAAAGCGATGTCGAGGGAATCCGCAGCGGCGATTGTGGGAGCAGCGGTTCAGTTCGGACAAGCCGACGATATTACGGTCGTTACGATTGAACGCCGGGAAGCCGAGGGTCTTGTTCCGGAAGTTGTTGCCGCGGGTCGGAAGCTGCAAATGTGAAAGGCCGAAGACCTTTTATCTATTCCGACTGCACTGGACAACACTGTCCGTGGTCAGTTGGCGCATTCAGGGCAATTCACTTATTGGCCGCGTAGTGGTCGGAATGTCACCTACTCGGCGGTAACGGAACGGTAACTGACGAGTAGCTGGTCACTCGCTCTAACCTTGATCAGATTACCGTGCGGCCTTCAAAGCTACAGCCACCTTCGTCACGCGTGCACCTTGATGCCTTGCGACCTCAAGATCATCTGCGGTCGGCGGCGCACTGTTCTGGCCGGAAACCGACGACGATCCGTATGGAGTCCCGTGGCCCTGAAGAAGCTTTTCGTGAGTGTAGCCATTGGGCACGATAATGAACCCCAGGTGCGCCATCGGGATGTATAAAGAGACCACTGTCGCCTCATTTCCGCCGTGCGGTCCCCCTGTTGAAGTAAAAGCGCCGGCAGCCTTGCCGTTCAGCTTGCCTTGAATCCATAGACCACCCAGGCTGTCGATAAATGCTTTCAACTCCGCCGAAGTATTACCAAAACGCGTCGGGGTGCCAAATATGATTCCATCGGCCCACTCTGCGTCCTCTGGTTTTGGGGCTCCATAATCAGCGAGCATCCGCTTGCTGCGTTCCTCCCATCCGGGAACTTTCGCCATCACCTCCGGAGGAACGATGTCGGGAACCCGACGGAGCCGGACTTCGGCGCCAGCCTCACGCGCTCCCTCACTGACGGCTTTAGCGAGCGCTTCAACAGATCCGTCACGAGAGTAAAACACGACTAGGATTCTTGCTTTAGTCTCTGGCATCGACAACCTCTCATCTGTCGAACTCATTTAGATAATAGCCCCTCACGTGGTCCCCGCAGTCCGGCAGCGCCTGACGCCTCTTGCCAACACACAGGCTCAACACGCGGCACCAGCAGCCACCAGCACCCAGCCCCCGTAAGCGCCACGGCGCCGGCCACCGCAAACGCCAGCCGAGCGCTGCCGTTGACTTCGACGATCCAGCCCGTCACCCAGGGCGCAACGATTCCGGACAAATTTGCAACGCCGTTCTGAAAACTGCTCCATCGTCCGGCCGCCTCCGCTCCCGCTAGAGTCTGAGTGATCGCCCAGTGGTTGGACGCTGACGTTCCAAAGCCCACCGATGCCAGCAGCATTAATACAAGGCCGGCATGTGTACTGCGGCCAATCAGAGCAAATCCCATCAAGCTAGATGCCACCAGCAGGCCACCGGCTACCACCGCGCGCCGCACCAGGCTGGGCGACAAGCCGCGGGCGATGAGCCGGTCGGAAATCCATCCCGCTGCCAGTGTTGAGGCAGCAATCAGAAGGAAGATGGCTGCCGTTAGCCGCGACATGTCCCGGATGGAAAGATGCACTTCGCCCACGGCAAACTCAGGGAGCCAAGCGAGCAGAAAGTAAAAGAAATAGTTGCTGCAGAAGTGGCCGAGAAACGTTCCCCATGCGGAACGGAGGCGAAGTATTCGCGTGAGCGAGGTGGCCGTAGCCGCCTCCGCCTGCACGGCCGCTGGCGTGGAGCGCGGCATAGTCCGCCACCATGGCAAGACCCACAACAGGCCGGCGAAGCCCAGCACGAAGAACAGCATCCTCCATCCAAGGTGGACAAGCAGCACTCCCCCGATAAAAGCGCCCATAGCCGGGCCGAGCTTTGTGCCCGCGTCAATGAGCGCGTTGGCGCGCCCGCGGTAATGCTGGGGCATGGCTGCGAAGATCCGCGAGTAACAGGGATAAGCGACGGATTCTCCAGCACCGAGCAGAAGGCGAAACACAAACAAGCTCACGAGCCCGATAGCGAGACCGGTCGCAATCGTTGCCGCCGACCACAGGACGTATCCCCAGAGTAGGACCCACCGCGCGGCGAAGCGGTCGGAAAGCCAACCGACTATGCCGGTGATTTGCAGCAGCGCGTAAGTCCAGAAGAACGCCGCCAGTAGAGAGCCCAGTTGGACCGGGGACAGCGCAAACTGCTTCTGCATTACCGGTGCGGCGATAGAGAGATCGCTGCGGTCAACATAATTGACCACGACGGAACAGACCAGCAGAAGGACAACGACCCATTCACGCGAAGACATGCGAACCGGCGGCGACGTGCCGGTACCGTTGCTCGCTTCTACGGCTTCGGAGACCTGGCTTTCCGCGGAGATAAGTGCCGGTTCTACCGCATACCGCGGAGTCATGCCTGCTCGCAGCGCACCAGCCGACGCAGCGGGCCAACGCGGCAGCACGTCATCGCGAGAGGACTCAGACATTGTTTGGACCTCGGGCGCCTGATTCAGCGGTGTCTTGATCAGCGGTAGGTTTTGTCGTCAATACGAGCGAGATTCGTGCCGTTCATCACGCCGACCGTGACGATTGCGTAAGTGTACACTTCGTTGCCTGCCTCGACGTGGCCGGCGATCACGCGGTCCGGGGTAGCCAGGGTCATGTGCGCATGGATGCGTCCGTTGATGATGTACCCGTTCATGCTGACGAGATCGCACGGCTGCGTCGGGTTCGACTCGATCGTGTCTTGAGTGGGAAGATGACGGTTCGACACCTGATGCACCTCCCAGCCGCGCAACGATCCGATGGCTGAGAGGATCACGCCATTTTCGATATGCTGCTCCTTCACCACACGGTTCATGCCGGCGAGAAGATTGGCGCCATTCTTCAATCGGATGATCACGATGCGGTCGAAATGGCCGGTGAGCGCATACGCCTCCGGCACCTGGCTGCTGTTCGATTTAGTATCATCGGCCGGATTGGGGGACGGATTGGTGATTATGCGGCGCGTCTCCTGCGCGCACAGCGCGCCTGCCATCATCATGAACGCCAAGACTGTCTGAAGCCTTCGTTGCATCTTCATCTCCGCTCCTTTTGACCGGCCGTTATTGGCCGCCTCTGTGCCTCTGCTGAATTTGGCCACGGACTGGTTCAAGCCCGCTGGAAAGCACAGGTTCCACCAGCCAGACAGCAGCAATCGACGCGTTGAATGCCGCTCTCTTCGCATTAGACAAAGCAGCTTTGCAATTTCGGACGATAGAGGGAACCGCCGGTCAAAGTCTCTGTAGAATGGGCGCGGCTTTAGTTTGAGAAATGCCTGGTCCAAATTCATTTTTGCTTGAATATAGGCTTCTTTACACTTCAGGAATTCTGTCTGTCATTGCTGCAGGATCACCTGGTCGCCTTGGTTTAATCCGCTGACGATCTCAGTGACAGACCCGTTCGAGAGCCCAACGGTGACCGGAACCTTCCTGAAGCCGTCCTTCTGGTGCTTATCGGGAACCTGGATTGAAGAATTCTTTTGGTTGTCGTAAATCACGGCGTTTTCCGGCACAGTCAACACGCCCCTATGTTCGTCGAGCAAAATCTCCGCGTTGGCCGTCATGTTGGCCTTTAGCTCTCCACCGGGATTGTTGATGGACACGCGCACCTCAAAAGTAGTCACGTTGTCCTTTTCCACGCCCATTGGGGCGATCTTCGTGACTTTTCCGTAAAAGAGCCGGTCGCGGAAGCTCTCCACTTTAATGCGCGCCGGTTGGCCCAGGTAAACATGGGCGATGTCCGCCTCATCCACCTTGCCCTGTACGTAGACCTCCGACGTATCGCCTTCTGTCATGACGAGCGTGGCCGTCGATCCCAGCACCAGGATCGAGCTGACCGCATC
>JASIJW010000122.1:0-2804 GCA_030050035.1 Acidobacteriaceae bacterium
CGCGCAGCGCCTCAGCCACCCGGTCCTGATGATGCTTGCGCGCCCTGTGTTCCGGCATCTGCGCCTCCTAGCCTGAGCTAAACCCATCAGGATAGCAGAGGTCGCGCAATCTAAATGCCTTCACTCGGGCTCACGTTTCGAACACCTGAAAAAGCCGGTTCGGCCGCATCTGGTTCGGCCCCATCTAAGGAACGCACGTCAAAAGCAACCTGCAATCGAACTTCTTTGCAAACATTGCAATTAATTCAGCTGGATTTTGCTAAGTTGAGACTCTGGCGCGAAGTCGCAACCATGAAATCGCAATCGCCCAGCAGCAGCGGAACTCTTTTGCTTTCAACACTTGCAAACATCGATCTTTGTTTTCACACACTTGCGGCATCTGATCCGCTAAGTCTCTTGTTTCCCACACTTAGTTTTGAAAAAATGTATTTTTCGAGAAACTGCTTCATCCGGGTTTGCGCCAGAACAACGGCCGCGCGGTTAAGACCGTGCGGCGCGCTCGAGTTCCGCAATGTCGAACTTCTTCATCTTCATCATCGCCTGCATGGCTTTGGAATGGCGAAGCAGCTCAGGCAAATGCGCAGGGACAACTTGCCAGCTCAGGCCGAATTTGTCTCGCAGCCAGCCGCACTGCACCTCCTGCCCGCCGGCCGTGAGGCGCGACCAATAGTAGTCGATCTCCTCCTGCTTCTCGCAGCGAATAACGAACGAGACAGCTTCATTGAAGCGGAATGCCGGGCCGCCATTGAGAGCAGTGAACTGGAAACCGTCGAGCTCGAATGAGACGGTCAGGACACCGCCCTTCGGACCGGGCGCGTCGCCGGTATTGCGCAGTTCGCCAGTCCGGCGCGAGTTGGGAAAGATGGAGATATAGAAATCGGCAGCCTCCTCGGCATTCGAATCGAACCACAGAAAAGGCGTGATACGGGAGGAATGGGCCAGAGCGCTCATGAGAAGGATTCTACGCAGAAGTAGATTGCATTTTGCAAGTCAAATTTCGTACCATCGGTCCGTGGCGAAGAGAACCACCCCAGAGCGGCGGCCTGAACAGCGGCCTGAACGGCGGTCAGGATGTCCCGTGAGCATCGCGCTCGATCTGTTTGGCGACCGGTGGTCGCTCTTGATCGTGCGCGACATCATGGTGCGCGGCTACCGAACATTTCGCGAATTTCAACATTCGGGTGAAGGGATTGCGACTAATATCCTGTCTGACCGTCTGCACCGGTTGGAATCAGGCGGCATTGTAACGAGCGAAGCCGCGGGAAGTGACGGCCGCAGCATGCACTACCGGCTGACGCCGAAAGGAATCGCGCTGGCGCCGGTGCTCCTCGAAATGCTGATCTGGGGTGCGCGCCACGAGCAGACCGACGCGCCCTGCGCGGTAGTGGATGAGATAGAGAAGAACCGAGCGGCGGTGCTGGCCGAGACGCGCCGTCGATGGGAGAAGCGCGATCCGACGCCGCTGATTCCACCCTTCAATTCTCATTTATCAGGATCACAAGCGGAGACGGCAAGCAGCGTTGCAGCGACGGCATTAAAGAAATCCCCGAAAGGAAAATCGCAACCATGAAGGTGAACACCTACCTGAACTTCCCCGGCAATTGTGCCGAGGCTCTGGCGTTCTACGAGAAACACCTGGGCGCGAAAGTGCTGATGAAGGGAACCTTTGCGGAGATGAGCGCACACGGCGCTCCGCAGAACCTGCCGCCGGGGTTTAAACCTGAGAACATCATTCACGCGCGGTTCAACCTGGGCGACACCCTGATGATGGCCAGCGACGGTCCGCCAGAGCGCACTCAGCCGATGCGCAGCGCCTACGTGTGCCTGAGCGTCGATACCGATGAAGACGCTGAGCGGATTTACAAAGCGCTCAGCGACGGCGGCGAAGTGTTCATGGCTATGGGAGAGACGTTCTTCGCGTATCGCTTCGGCCAGTTCCGTGACAAGTTCGGGATCAACTGGATGGTGATTCACGAGAAGCAGAGAAACCGGTGAGGAGGCAGTTGCGGTCAGGTTTCAAAATCGCGCTGTTATCCTGAACGATCAGCGCGAGTGAAAGACCTGCTTTTCATCCTTCAGCTCTCCACATACTCCCAGAAGGAATCAGCTAGGTCGGCGCCGAGTTCGACAGCCATGCGCCGCGCGGCTCGCTCGACCTCTTCAATCAGGCCGTGCAGGTAGTCGCGTGAGCGGGAGATTGCCACCACGCCCAGCGTCACCGACTGCCAGGTGATGGCCTCGTCCATTTCCGCAACCGAAATATTGAAGCTCTGCCGCAACTGGTCCTTCATGGAGCGCACCACCTGCCGCCGGTCCTTGAGCGACTGGGCGTGTTCAATGCGAACTTCCAGGGTAAGCTGTGCGACGGGCATTGCTCGCCAGTGTAAGACGGAAACTGCGGCTGGTCGAATGAATTTTTTGAACGGAAGAGTCGTCGCCCCTAGTACGCCCACCAGGGAGCAGCTGGCGCGCCGTTGGGAACAGCCTTGGTGTCGATAGCGTTGTAGACATTCACGCCAAAGAAAAACGGTAGCCCCCAGTCGAAACCAACGCCCGTCGGGTTGATCCCGGCCAGTCCGTTCAATGCAGCGTCAGACGATGTAAAGAGGTCTTCCGCATTGGCCACGGTGAAGCTGGTATCTTTCGATGTGCCATTCTGACCATGATTCGTGGCCGAGAGCGTCTCAGTAGACGACGGGCAGTAGAAGGAAGAAAGATCGCCGACAGAGGTATTCGACGGGCACTGTGGAAGGTTCGGAACATTGGGAAAGAACAGTCCGTTCGATCCGCTGTCAATAAAGCTG
>JASIJW010000014.1:0-9560 GCA_030050035.1 Acidobacteriaceae bacterium
TTTCCAGCGCTCCAGAAGAGAACCTCGCGAATTGAGGCGCGCTAAGGCCTCCCGCTGCAATGTTTTTGGGCTGGAAACGTCATCCAGGTCTCAAATTTTAGCAGGGGATTCTCCCGTATTTAACAGGGAATTCTATCGGGCGACTTGCATTCTTCCAGGAAATTTGATCGGTGGAGCGGCGGAAATCCAAAGCGCTCCTCGATGCAGGGGAGCGCCGAAATGCGTGCGCGGGATGGACGCGGCACCCAAGGTGAGCAGCAGCGCCACGACAGCAATGATGGTTTCACACAGCGACCACGAACGAATGGTTTGCGGAACTGTCATGTTGAAGTATTGCTTCACCAGCCAGAAGCCGCCGTCGTTTACGTGCGAAAAGATCAGCGAGCCCGCACCCGTGGAGATGGCGAGCAACTCCGGGTGGGGATAGGCGCTATGCAGCGCGATGGGGGCGACAATGCCCGCGGCTGTTGTCATAGCCACGGTTGCGGAGCCCGTGGCAAGCCGCATGAGCGCGGCCAACAGCCAAGCCAGCAGCAGCAGAGGCACGTGCCATGCAAGCGCCACGCCCACGATGGCGCTCGCTACTCCGCTGTCCTGCAGGACACGTCCGAAGCCGCCCCCCGCACCGATGAGCAGGGTGATGAGGGCCGTGGGAGCAAGGCTCTCCTGGCTGAGGCGGAGGATGGTGTCACGCGTGAATCCGCGTAACCGGCCCAGCGTGTAGAAGCTAACGAGCGTCCCGATGAGCAGCGCAACATCGTCATTGCCGACGAGGCGCAGCGTTTCGATGAGTCTTCCCTTGCTTCCCAGAACCTCAGCTGCCGTGCTGCCAATAAGCATGAGAAGCACAGGCAGTAGCACGGTGAAAATAGTCAGCCTGAATCCCGGCAAGCTGCGCTCGGTATGGTGGTCGACGAATTCGGCGGCCATCGGATTCTCCGGAGGGAGCTCGATCCGCGGCGAAATCCATGCGGCATACACCGGCCCAGCGACGATTGCCGTAGGAATGCCAATGAGAAGCGCATAGAGAATCGTGTGGCCAACATCGGCATTGAAAATGGTGACTGCGAGGATCGCAGCGGGGTGCGGCGGAACAAGCCCTTGCGCCACCGAGAGCCCAGCGACCAGCGGCAGCGCTACGAGCACAAGCGATTTGCCGGTACGGCGGGATACCGTATAGGCAATCGGGATCAAGAGGACGAATCCCACTTCGAAGAAGCAGGGAAGACCCACGACAAGCCCAATCACCATCATGGCCCAGGCGATGCGTTTTTCGCCAAAGAAGCCAATGATCGTGTTTGCAATCTGCTCTGCGCCGCCGGATTCGGCCAGCATTTTGCCCAGCATTGTCCCCAGCGCGACAATGACAGCAATATGCCCCAGCGTTGCGCCCATCCCCGTTTCAAAAGAATGAATTCCAGCACTAAACGGCATGCCGGCCGCCATCGCCAGGGCTAGCGAAACCACGAGCAGTGCAATGAACGGGTTCAGCTTGACAGCCGCGACGAGAAGAATCAGGCTGACGATGGCCGCAAGCGCGGAAGTGATAAGCAGGATGCTGTGAGGATCGATCATGAGTCGGAAGTGGCGCTCGCGGTGCAGGATTACTTCGTGAACCGCCATGATACTCAATCCGGCGTATCGGGCGCAGTTCAAAATTGACGCACCGCATGCATCGGCCGCCAGTGGCGAACTCAGCGGGAGGTTTCGATCATGGCAACCTCCTGCCCTATGCGCCCGCTCAGCACGCGCTCTGCTAATTCCGCGTCGTAGGCGCCCTCCCAGCGTGCAATCACGAGTGTGGCTACGCTGTTGCCGATAATGTTCAGGACGGCACGTGCGGGAGTGGTGAGCCGTTCCACGCCCAGCAACAGAACCAACCCGGCCAGCGGAATCTGGTGAACGACGGCCAGGGCTGCGGCCAGCACCACGACCCCCGCGCTGCTGACGCCCGATACTCCCTTGGAGACAAGCATCATGGTCAGAAGAAGCACGGCAAGATCGTGACCGGCCAGATGTGTGTTTGTGGCCTGGGCAATGAAGATTGCACCTATGGAAACGAAAATCGCGGTGCCGTCAGCATTAAAAGCATAACTGGCGGGGAATACCATCTCGACGATGGGACGCGCGCAGCCCAGTCGCTCCAACTTGACCATAAGCGGCGCCATTACTGCCTCAGAACAGGATGACCCTAGCGTTATTACGATCTCCTCCTGGATATAACGGAGAAGCTTCACGAGATTGACGCCGGCAAGATGTGCAGCGACGCCCAGAACCGCGGCGGTAAAGACCGTGCAGACCATCCAGATGGCAGCGACGAATTTGGCCAGCGGCATCAGCGTGACGACGCCATATTGGCCAACGGTGAATGCGATGGCGCCGAAGACAGCAACTGGAGCCGTATAGATGATGAATCCGATGATACCGAACACGCCACGCAGGCACAGGTCCATGACATCGATCAGCGGGCGCGCACGCTCACTGAACTGCGCCAGCGCCAGCCCGAAAAGAACGCTGAGGAAGACGATCTGGAGCATGTTGCCGCTGACAAACGCGCCGCCAATGCTTGTGGGAACAATACTCATGAGGAAATCGCCTGCGCCGTGATGTGCGGCAACCGTGGCGTAATCGGCGATCTCACGGATGTCGAATGCGGCAGGATTGATGTTCATGCCAACGCCGGGGCGCAGCAGGAGGGCCCCGCCGAGACCCATTACGAGCGCGAGAGTGGAGACGATCTCGAAGTACGCCAGCGTCTTGGCTCCGATTCGTCCTATTTGCCTGAGATCGCCAAGGCGCGCAATGCCAATGGTGATGCTGAAGAACATGAGCGGCGGCAGCGTCATGCGGATCAGCCGCACGAAGAGATCGCCTAGCGGCCGCAGATGAATGGCTTGATGCGGCATGAGCGCACCGGCAAGAACGCCGAGGCCCATTCCCAGCAGCACCTGAAGCCACAGTGGGCCCAAAGTGAGACGGCGCGCGGGGGCGGGGCTGGTCTTATTCAAAGGCATGGCAGTGGCTCGGGCATTCGTGTGAGGCGCAGTTGACCGCGCTCCTCAGAGCAGGCGATGGGGACATCATTTGCTCGGATTCGCATCGCTGTTCACCCCGGTGAAGCGGTAAACGTTTGATAGCGAGAGGAAGTAGATCGAATTGTCGCGTAGCGCGAAGCCTGCGGTAATCGGCTCAGGTGATTGCGCAACCAGAGTCGCCCGGTGCCGAGTATCATCGATCCGAAACACTCCTTCTTCTGCCAGGCCCCAGATCGTTCCGTCTTTCGCAGTGCCTACGCTGTTGTAGGCAACGCTGCGGAACGGGAGTTCCTGCCGCGCGATGACCTCGTAATGCTGGGGGTCAATCGTGAAGAGCGTGTTCCGTTGGTCGCGGATGGCTATCCCGTAAACCAGTCCGCTTGCCGAAGTAATCAGATCCGTAATGGAATTTGCGCCGGACACAGGAACAATCGACCACACAAGTTTTTTGCTGGCCCCATCCCACAGGAAGACTCGTGCTTCGGTTTCGGTCGGATGGCTCCCGCCGCCTCCCTCGATAGTGGTGCCGCCGACGATATTTCCGTTCCATAGAGCAAGCGAAACTACGCTCTGGTTGTGAACTAAATCTCCGTACGCGTGCACGGACCCCGTCGGCGCATCCCACGCCACAAGCGGCCCCTCCAGTTGTCCGTACCCTGCAGTTCCGCCAACGTAGACCAGCCCGTCACCGCCCTCAATCATTGCTTGTGGTCGCCAGTGCCCGTCGGAACCTGCAAAATCCACCAGAGTAGGATTCCCATCCTTCGCGGGCCCCACCTTCTCTGCCGGATCGTACGACATCAGCGGCGCAAGGCCTGCATAGGCGCCCATCAGCAGGAGCTTTCGATGCGCGAGAAAAGAGTATACTTCTCCCTCGCCCAGATGGCCAATGTTCTCAATGCGGCGACTCGCGAGATCGACCCTCACAAAATGGATAGGCAGGATCGAGCTGCCGTAGAGCACGTTATCGGGACCGAAGCCGATTCGGAACAACTGCAGATTCTCGCCTTGATAGGCGATCTTCAATTTGGTTTCGTGGTGTGTCTTTGGGTCGAGTACCATCATCATGCCATCTGGCTCGAGACGAACAACACGGCCATCCTTCAATACATCCGCATTTAAGGTCTGCACTTTCTCCGAGGCCGGAATCTCGCGCACCGTAAAGCCGCAAAGCGAAAACAACCTGTCGCCAACGGTTGCATACACCTTCCCGTCGATGCCGAGGTAAGGTTGGGCGGTTCCGACGATCTGCGCGTCATTAGGCAGCACCTCGCGCATTTTGCCGTCGCGAGTGTCGTAGACGGCCACATTCGCTTTCGCCGTTCCGATGCCCATATACAGGTATCCGTCGTGATCAGCGACGATCCATCGTCCGTACTTCTCCGTTGGGTCCATTTTCCCCAGGTCGCTGAGCTTTCCGGTTGCCGGATCGTAGCGCACCAGGCGGCATCCCGGATACGTGACGCCGTAGAGCTTCTTATCTGCACCGAACGTTACATCCCAGATGTACTCCTCGTCATTGCTCGGCCGGCCGAGGTCAATGAGCCTGTGCGCCTTGCGATCCAGTCGCAGGAAGTGCGCGTGCGGCAGTGTTCCCAGGTAAATGTCACCGTCCTGGCCCTCGGCAATATTGCGTGCTCCAAATTCTCCCTTCACCGGGCTATGAAACACCTCAGCGGCCCCCGTGTCGGGATCGATCGCGACAACATCAAGGGTGGTATCGTCGTAAAGATAGCTGGCGTAAATGCGTTCGGACCCAGGCGTGGGGCCAGGTGCCGCGGTGCTTGCCACCAACCCACCGAGCGCGCGGTAACTGGCGATCAGGTCGAACTGCGCGGTTGCTGCCTGCCCTGCCTGAGCAGCGCAAATGCCGCTTGCCGTTAGCAGCGCAATCGCGCCAGCAAGTTTAGTGCCGTAGCGCATCAGTGCCCCTTTCCAGGAAAACCTCGCTTGTTCGCTTCGCAGTGTCCGCTACCGAACTTTGCCCCGCGCAGCAATCTTCCATGTGCCGACAACCTCGCCGCGCCGGGAAACGTAGATTTCATCGTGCATATTGATACATGTGCAAACATGATTGGGGATCACAGAGAGCACTTGGCCCACCGAGAAAGCGCTGTAGTCGCCTGCCTCCACAAATCCGTGCTCTTCATTGAGCTTCGAGAGGCCCGCGCCTTCCAGTTCCATAATTCGTCCGTAGCCACGTTTGGGGCCTGAGCTCAACAGGTCGGACGAAAACACTTTCGAGCCCGCGTCGACGATTACTTGTCCAGGCACACAGGTGGAGACGACCGTCGTCATCACTCGCACGGCGCAATCGTCCAGTTTGCAAAGGCCCTGGTAAAAGGTGTTCAGGTCGTTATACACATACGTGCCAGGACGTATCTCGGTAATGCCGGGAACCAGGTGAGACAGCTCTGCCGCTGGGGTCGACCCTGCGGAGACGATCTCCAGCGGCAAGCCGGCGCGGCGGCACGCGTCGATCGTGTGCTCCACGTCGTCGCTGAGCCGGCCAATCTCGTCGCTTCTACGCTGCTCGTCGCCCCAAACGCTACCGAAGTAGGTCATCAGCCCGCGCACCTGCACCCCTTTCAACGCGCGAATCGCCTTGCCCAATTCGGCGCATGCTTCACCGGCCGCAACGCCGCACCGGTGCGATCCGGTGTCGAACTCCACCAGTACCCCTAGTGTGCATCCCGCCTCATGCGCGACCTGCGCGAGCCCCTTTGCCGTCTGCAGCGAATCCAAAGCAACCACAACGTCCACTCGGGATGCTAATGTCGCCAATCGCCGTAATTTCTCTTCGCCTACGATGGGGTGTGCGACGAGAATCTGCTTTGTGCCGCTTTCGGCCATCACCTCGGCTTCACCCACTTTCGCGACCGTGAGCCCACGCGCTCCCTGTGCCAATTGCATGCGCGCCACTTCCAGCGTCTTGTGTGTTTTGGTGTGCGGACGCAAACCAAGCCCATGCGCTGCACAGTAGGCCGACATGCGATCGAGATTGCGCTCGAGTACATCCAGATCCACTACGATGGCCGGCGTTGAAACCTCTGTAACGCGCATCCTTCGGCCCTCACTTGCCTTGTGCGTTTTCCCGGAAAATCTTCAGCAACTGGTCCAGCGCCGAGTCAACGAGCTTTTCGCCTGCGCCCTGGGGCAAGCGCGCGGCCGTTGGTTCGTAGTTACCCTCTTCATAGGCAATCCGGTTGGGTATATAGACCAGTGCGCCGTTCGCCAGTTCTGCAAGGATGGTAACGGGGAAGGGCGAATCTTCTTTAAGCTGTAGTCCGAATTCCGCGAACATTTCGCCGGGGAATCCGACGATTGCCACCTTGTCACCCAGCGTGAACACTTGCACCTCGGCTTCGAGCGGCTTGCCGTCACGCGCGTTCAACTCCAGGATGCGCGCGGCTTTGACCAAGTCGAGGAAAGGCGCGGCTTGCGGAGTGTTGTACGTCGCTTGCGTGCGCGTGGCCCAGTCGATTTCCGCTTGCGTATACCGTGGCACCGGAAAATGCAACACTTCATCACTTACGCGAATTGGATAGGTGTCCGCCACCGGCGCCTTTTGGATCACCTTCAGAACATCGCCAGCCAGCACGGCGCCAATTCTCGACGCTTCCTGGTAGCTTCTCTGCGAATCGGGGGTGGAAACATCAATATGGACTACATTGCCAGCCGCTCCGATGGTGAACATCGGGAAAAAGCTGCCACCTTTGGCCATTTTGAGAACCTGGCCAAGGGTGTAGGAAAAGTCTGCCGAAATCTTGAAGCCCCCCGTCGTGTCCTGGTGCAGCCCGAAGTTCACGTACGCAGCTATTGGCGTTTTTCCATCCGTCGATTCGAAATAAAGCACCGGCAATCCCGGATCCACGGGGCCTGCAGGTAAGGCGATTTTAGGATTAAGTTTGCCCGGATTCCATCCGATGGTTCCGTCCTTCATGAAGAAACGGCGGTTGAAACTCAGTGTCTTTTCTTCTCCGATGCCTGTCCGCATCTCCACCGGTCCGAGATTCGAGTTCGCCTCGACGATGGCGTCTGCGATTTTGCCCGCTAGCGAATCGGTATACGTCTGTGCTACCTGCTTGTCCTTGCCTTCCAGGTTGTAGCGTGAAGGATTTGTAAGAACCACGGGCGTCGTGTGCGCGTGGGTTGCACTGATCATTACATGATCCGGGGTCAAGCCGATTCGCTCTTGCACGATGCCTCGCGCGCTCTCCACGATCTCGCGCGGGAGGGAAACCAGATCGAGGGCGGCCATGGCCACCTTCACCCCGCCCTGCTCTAGCACCATCGCTTTTACATGAAGAGGATCGTGTACACCGGTGGCGTCACGGTTGTAGTAGTAGCCGGCCAGAGGCGCGCCCACCGGCGGAGTGATATCCGTCTCTGCTACGCCCAGCCGCAACTGCTGCGCATGCAAACGAAGACCTGCAAATATGAGGACAAAAGTCAGCAGTTTTTTCATGCCACCCCTGCACCCGTTGGGTTGAAACGTGCTGTTGCCGTAATGTGTCGCGTCGTGTTCCGCATTCGCCGGCACTGTCGCCGTCAGTCGAGTGCCGATGGAGCTGCGCGCGGAGGGGAAATTTCTTGTCAATTAACATCTAAACAGTGTAGATTCAGATGTCAATAGCAAACCATTTGTCTCTCTTACGAAATTTCGATTGCGCGTAATTATCTGCAGTCGATCTGTTTCCTTTTCTGTCATCACGTTCCCAGGGTGTACGGATGAAAATGCAAATAGGGTCTTGTCCCTCGACGGCGTTCGCCGCAATGTCCTGTTTACTCTTGGCAGCTTCTATTTCTGCGCAAGAGCAGCACTCTCCGTTGCTGCCGGCTCCTGTAAAGGTGCAATACGGCACAGGCTACGTTGACCTCACTAGGCTTTGTGTCGCCCCTCTCACTTCTTCTGCGCCGGAAGATGCATTTGCGGTCACCACGCTGATCGATGGTGCGCATGGCGCGCTCTCTGCATGTGCCGGGCAGCAAAAGCCCTCCATCCAGCTTGAGCGCAGCGGCCCCGTAGCAGCCCTTCCCGTTCCTGGTGAAACGCCGGGCCCCGATTCGCGCGAGTCTTACACGATTACTATCTCAGCCGATGGCGTTGTGGTGCGCGGCCACTCTTCTGCCGGTGAGTATTACGGCGTGCAAACGCTGCTGCAGATGATCGAATACGGCTCTGACGGCGCGCTGCGCCTTCCCTATGCGCATCTGGAAGACTGGCCTGCGCTCGCATATCGCGGGACGCTGATGGACGCCGGCTCCGAAGGCCCGATGCTCACCTTCGACGAGGTGAAGCGCCAGATTGATTTCATCGCCAGGTGGAAGGGCAACCAGTACTTCTTCTACTCGGAGGGCAATATCGAGCTGCACGGCTACCCATTGCTCAATCCGCAGGCCCGCTTTACGCAGAAGCAGGTTCGGGAACTGGTTGCTTATGCCAGGGAGCGCCACATCGATGTGATCCCGGCCATCGAGATGTACGGCCATCTGCACGATCTATTCCGGATTGAGACCTACTCCGGCCTCTCGGATTTTCCCCACGGCGGCGAGTTCGATGCCACGAATCCACGGGTGAAGGCGCTGCTTGCAGATTGGGCCGCCCAGATCGGCGCTCTGTTTCCCAGCCCATTCATTGACGTTGGTTTTGACGAGACCTGGAGCCTGCAGAAAGCCGCCGCGCAAACGGCCAACTCCACGCCTGTACAGCTTTTCATCCAGCAGCTCACGACTGTGACCAATCTGTTTCAGGCGCAAGGCAAAACCGTGATGGCCTACGCCGATATCATGGTCAAATTTCCCGGCATCGTGCAGTGGCTGCCCAAGGGCGTGGTGGCTCTGCCTTGGTGTTACGAGGCCCAGCCCGATCCGGAGTACCACCACTGGCTGGATCCGCTCATTGCAGACAACGTCCCGAATATCGTCAGCTCGGGTGTCATGAGCTGGGATGAAATCGCTCCGGACTTCACCGTGACCTTCGACAATATTGACACTCTGCTGGTGGCGGGACGTAGGTCGCATTCGATGGGTTTGCTCAATACTCTCTGGACCGACAACGACCAGATGCTAATGCAGACGTCCTGGCCTGGCATCGCCTACGGAGCGGCCGCAGCATGGCAGCAGGCTCCGATGCAGCAAAAGACCTTCTTCCGTGAATATGCTACGGTCCAGTACCCAGCTGCGATCGCGCCGGATTTCGCCGCCGCGCTGACTAGCCTGAACCAGGCCGAGCGGGACCTTCACGTGGCGGTGGGCGAGGAGACCACGCGCGAATTTTGGCGCGATCCTTTCACCGCGAGTTCGCTGAATGCCCTCGAGGGCAAATACGACGACCTGCGCCGCAGCCGTCTGGAAGCGGAAGATGCGCTAGCTCACCTCTACGCCGTCCAGCAGGCCGCGCCGCAGACGTCCCAACTGGATAGCTTTCTTTTCGTCGCGCAGGCAGTGGACCTGGCCGGCATGAAGTTTATTTATGCGGGCGAAATTGCCAAGGCCTGGCAGTCCCTGCCGCCGAATCCGACG
>JASIJW010000123.1:0-2900 GCA_030050035.1 Acidobacteriaceae bacterium
TCCAGCTCCGTTGGTTCCCAAGTGGGCCAGCGCGCAGCGGCGACTTTCAAGCAGGTCTCGCTCGAGATGGGCGGAAAAAACGCCATGATCGTGATGGACGACGCCAACCTCGACCTCGCGCTCGACGGCGGCCTATGGGGCGCATTCGGGACAACGGGCCAGCGCTGCACGGCCACCAGCCGCATCCTGCTGCACAAGAGCATCGCCGCCGAATTCACAGAAAAATTCGTCGCTCGTGCCAAAGCGCTCAAAATCGGCAACGGTCTCGACGAGAGCGTGCAGGTCGGCCCGCAGGTCAACTCCGCGCAGATCGAAACCTCAAAGAAATACGTCGAGATCGCAAAGAGCGAAGGCGCCCAGTGCCTCTGCGGCGGCCGCGCGTTGACCGATGGCGCCTGCGCAAACGGCACGTTCTTTGAGCCAACAGTCTTTGCCGGCGTAAAGCCCTCCATGCGCATCGCGCGCGAAGAGGTCTTCGGCCCGGTAGTCGCGCTCATCGAATTCGACACCTTCGAGCAGGCCATCGAGATCGCCAACTCCATCGACTACGGCCTCTCGACCGCCATCTACACGCGCAATGTAAACCGCGCCTTCACCGCCATGCGCGATTTAGAAGCCGGCATCACCTACATCAACGCGCCCACGATCGGCGCCGAAGTACACTTGCCCTTCGGCGGAGTGAAGCAAACCGGCAACGGCCACCGCGAAGGCCTCGGCGCTATCGAGTTCTTCACCACGTGGAAGGCCGTGTACGTGGATTACTCCGACAAGCTGCAGCGCGCGCAGATCGATAATGCGGAGTAGGCTTGGCGATTCTTGCTGCAACATTCAATGAAAAGGGCGTATACTTCTGCATCCGGTTTAACCCCCGGGGAGTTCGGAGGTCGTATGAGCGAAACGTGGCGCATATCCGGACACTACCTCGAATCGTGCAACTGCAAGCCGGCCTGTCCTTGCGTATTCTTGAGCCCACCCACGGAAGGCGTCTGCGGAGTCGTGGTCGGCTGGCATATCGACTCCGGCAAGTTTGGTGGTGTCGATCTTTCCGGGTTGAATGTTGCCCTTGCCGTCGATTCACCGGGTACCATGCATGAAGTTCCATGGAAGGTTGCGCTGTATCTGGATGCGCGCTGCAGCGATGAACAAAAGAATGCCCTGATAACCATCTTTTCGGGCCAGGGCGGCGGACACCCGGCGCGTCTGGCTGCACATATCGGCCAGGTGTTGGGAGTGACGAGTGTGCCGATCGACTTCGAAGACGACGGCAAGCACGCGAGCCTGAAGGTAGGCGACGTTGCAGATGTCGATATCGAAACGGTGACTGGTGCCGGTGGTGCGGAAGTCACAATTAGCGGGCACCCGCTATGCATTGCGCCCGGATATCCGGCAGTGCTCGCGAAATCAAAGTCGCTGCGCTACGAGGACCACGGTTACAAGTGGATTCTTTCGGATCGCAACGGGTTCCATTCCCCATTCGCATATCAGAACTGAGCCAGATGCCCAGGCTGCACGTCTGGCCCATGGATCGCGACCGGAGCATTCTGCTCGGCGGCGCGGCGGCGATTACCGCCATTGCCTGGCTGTACTTGATTCGGATGGCGGGTCACCCGCACGCCCACGGTCACGTCCACCCAGGTGCGGCGATCGAAGTCGGAGCCTTATTTGCGATGTGGGCGGTGATGATGGTGGCCATGATGTTGCCGTCAACACTGCCCTTTATGTTCGCCTTCAGCGCCGAACAACGCCGGCGGCATGCAATGCAGCTACCGTTGATTCCTACCGCGTTCTTCGCCTGCGGTTATTTCGCTGTCTGGACGATATTCAGCGGCGCATGTGCCGCCCTGCAAGAGCTGTTGCACGGGCAGACTCTGCTCTCGCATGCCATGGCCCTGACCAGCCATATCGCTTCCGGCGTGGTCTTGATCGCGGCGGGCGCTTACCAATGGACGCCAATGAAGAATGCATGCCTGCGCCATTGCCGTTCGCCGCTTCAGTTTCTCCTGAGCGACTGGAAAGAAGGAGCGGAAGGAGCATTCCGCATGGGTGCAGACCACGGGCTGTTTTGCATCGGATGCTGCTGGATGCTGATGCTGTTGCCGTTTGCAGCAGGGGTCATGAACCTCTCGTGGATGGCTGGAATCACCGTCCTGGTGATGCTGGAGAAAGCCGCACCCGGCGGAGACCTCATGGGCCGAATTTGCGGGGCGCTGCTTGCCCTGATGGGCTGCTATCTTGTTTGCTTTGGGGTCGGGCTGTAACCCTCCGCATCTAAGATGCCTTCGGCCATTTGGTCGATCCCGCGTGTCATACTTTTACCGATAACAACAGAGCATCATTTCCTTCAGCCTGAAAGGCAAT
Organism: Acidobacteriaceae bacterium; assembly: GCA_030050035.1. Classification (GTDB taxonomy): domain Bacteria; phylum Acidobacteriota; class Terriglobia; order Terriglobales; family Acidobacteriaceae; genus Telmatobacter. The sequence goes on from JASIJW010000123.1 coordinate 2,359, forward strand.
TCATGGAAAAGTCCTACCTTCCCGCCGACAACCGCTACGAAAACGCCATCTTCCGCCGCTGCGGCCGCTCCGGCCTTGTGCTGCCGCCCGTCTCGCTCGGCCTGTGGCAAAACTTTGGCGGCGCCGATGTCTTCGAGACCGGCCGCGCCGTCATTCGCCGCGCCTTCGACCGCGGCGTGACGCACTTCGACCTGGCCAATAACTACGGCCCCCCTTACGGCTCCGCGGAAGAAAACTTCGGCACGATTCTGAAAAAGGATTTTGGTCTGCGCGAGAGCAAAGGCGGCTTGCGCAATGAGCTCGTGATCTCCACCAAGGCCGGCTGGGACATGTGGCCCGGCCCGTACGGCGTCGGTGCCTCGCGCAAGTATCTGCTCAGCTCGCTCGACGACAGCCTCAAGCGCATGGGCCTCGACTACGTCGACATCTTCTACTCGCACCGGCCGTGGAACAACTGCCCGCTCGAAGAGACCATGGGCGCGCTGGTCACAGCAGTGTTTCAAGGCAAGGCGCTCTATGTGGGCATCTCATCGTACGGCCCG
>JASIJW010000015.1:0-2906 GCA_030050035.1 Acidobacteriaceae bacterium
GTCACACTCGTCGGCGCTTCGGCCATTACGTCGATCGCCTTGGCTGTTTTGGGGAACGCAATCACTTCGCGCAAATTTGCTGCGCCGGCCAGCAGCATCACGATGCGGTCGAGGCCGAGGGCGATGCCGCCGTGCGGTGGCGTGCCGTATTCGAGCGCGTCGAGGAAGAAGCCGAATCTTGCTCTCGCTTCCTCCTCACTAATCCCAAGCGAAGAAAAAATCTGCTGCTGCACGTCCTTGCGATGGATGCGGATGGAGCCTGAGCCGAGCTCGAGGCCGTTCATGGCGAGGTCGTAACAGTCGGCGCGAACGCTGGCCGGGTCGCTGACTAGGTTGGCCATGTCGGCTTCGTAGGGCGCGGTGAAGGGATGGTGCGCGGGCACCCACTTGCCCGTGGCCACGTCGTACTCGAACATCGGAAAGTCAGTGAGCCAGATGGGATGGAAGGCCTGGCTGCCGTCGATGGCGGTTTCCGCATTGCAGGAGTGCGCTGCTTCGACGATCTCCTCGGTCACCTTGAAGGCGCCGTGGCGGTCAGCGTATTTCTTTGCGAGCTCCGAGCGGAAGTTGCCGGCGGCGGCGTAGACGTTGATCTCGCGCTCGCTCAGGCGGCCGGGGAACTTGGTGTCGCTGGCCTTGATGTGGTGCGCAGGATCGCCGGCCACGATGATAACGAAGTCGGCGTCGGAGGCTCCGGCCAGCTCGCGCACCTTTGCGGCGGACTCGGGAAAGCCTTTGCCCAGGCGCTTGAAGTCGTCGATGAACTTGGCGCCCTTTTTCGTATCGAAGAGCGGATGGTTGTCTTCACGCTCCTTGCGGCTAAGCTCGCCGACCTTGGGAATGCGGAAGGCGACGACGGGCAGCGCGGGATCGATCTGCAGCGTGGCGAGCGCAGCGTCAGTGAACGCAGGGCGCACGTCTACCAGGCCGGGCAGACGCAGATCGGGCTTGTCGGTGCCGTACTGGCGCAGCGATTCGTCGTAGCTGATGCGCGGGAACGGCGTGGGCAGGTCGACGCCGGCAGCGGCGAAGCCGGCCTTCATGCAATGCTCAATCACTGTGAAGACATCGTCGCGGCGCGGGAAGCTCATCTCGAGATCGACCTGGGTGAACTCGAGCTGGCGATCGGCGCGGAGATCCTCATCGCGGAAGCAGCGGGCGATCTGGAAGTAACGGTCGAAGCCGGAGATCATCAGGATCTGCTTGAAGATTTGCGGCGACTGCGGCAAGGCGTAGAACTCGCCCGCATGAATGCGGCTGGGCACGAGAAAGTCACGCGCGCCCTCGGGCGTTGATTTACAAAGGATTGGCGTTTCGATTTCGAGGAAGCCCTGGTTGGCGAGGCTCTCGCGGATGGCGAGGGTGATCTCGTGGCGCAGGCGGAAGTTGCGCTGCATCTCGGCGCGGCGCAGGTCGACGTAGCGGTACTTGAGGCGCACTTCCTCGTTCTGGATAGCGTCCTCGGCGGGCGAAAACGGCGCCAGGCGCGAGTCGTTGAGCACGCGCAGCTCGGTGGCCTCAATCTCGATCTCGCCGGTATCCATCTTGGGGTTGATGGCGTCCTCGGCGCGCAGGCGCACCTTGCCGACGGCGGCGACCACATACTCGGGGCGCACCTGCTCGCCGCGGAGATGGCCCTCGGGGGTGATCTCCTTGTCGAGAACAACCTGGCAGATGCCGGAACGGTCGCGCAGGTCGAGGAAGATGAGGTTGCCGTGGTCGCGGCGGCGGTTCACCCAGCCCATCAGCACCACGTGTTTGCCCGCATCGGCGGCGCGCAGATTTCCGCAGAGGTCAGTGCGTTGCAGATTGCCTAAAAAGTCGAGCACGGTTTAATGTTTCCTTCGGTCAATTTCGGTCGATGGCGCGACGCGGACAGACCCCTGCCGCTCGCTCATTCAGTGAAATGTTGTTTGGGCGCCGGCCAGAAAGGTGAGCCTGAACAGTGAATTTGTCTCGCTGTTACGGCTTCTGGGGGCAAAGCCCGGAAATTCCGTCCTTCTTCAAGGTACAGGCTGACGGGGCCTCAATGGAAATCGGCCGGTTAGTTCAAGCTACGGGGCACAGCCGCGAAGAAACAATCGCCTCGGCGGCGCGCACGGCCTCATCGAGCGTCATGTGCGTGGAGTCGAGCAGAACGGCGTCTGCTGCGGGCCGCAACGGCGAATCGGCGCGGTTGCGGTCGCGCTCATCGCGGGCGCGCAGTTCGCGGAGGACCTCTTCGGGCTGCACGGCGACCGCGGGGTCGAGCTGGTCAACATTTATCTGGTCGACATTGATTTGTTCGAAGCGTCGCATGCCGCGGACCTCGGGCGCCGCGTCGAGAAAGATTTTGACGTCCGCGTGGGGAAAAACGACAGTGCCGATGTCGCGGCCTTCCATCACTACGCCGCCCTCGGCGCCGAGCTGCTGCTGCAGCCGCACCATCCAGGCGCGGATGGCCGGAAAAATGCTCACGCGCGATGCGGCGTCCGTGACCATTGGGTTGCGGATCAGGCCGGTGACGTCTTCGCCGTCGAGCAAAACGCGATTTTCTTCTTCGCCAGCTTCGAGGCGGATTTCGGTGGAGGCTGACAGAATCTCAAGCGCAGAGGTCTCGTCCAGCGGCACACCCGCGCGCAGCGCCTTTAGAGCAAAGGCGCGGTACATGGCTCCGGTTTCCAGATTCAGCAAGCCGAAGTGCCGGGCCAGATGACGCGCGATGGTGCTCTTGCCCGCCCCGGCCGGCCCGTCAATGGCAATAATTGCGTGGCGTGCCAGTTTGCGGAGGTTGGAATCGGTCATCCGCGCTTTTTGGTCCCCTGCGCAAAGCCATAGCGCTTGCCGCTGCCTGCCTTGGCGCCGGCTCCCACAGTCTGCTTGCGTACGGCGGGCTTGGCTGTGGCTTTGGCGAGCTTATGATTCGC
>JASIJW010000124.1:0-20805 GCA_030050035.1 Acidobacteriaceae bacterium
CACAATCTGCCCACGCGCCCACCGCAGGCTGTGGAAGCATGAGACGAAATTGCCGCTGCGGATAAGATGACGGGCGCACAGCCCCCGATTCCGTCGCCCCCGATTCGGTCGCCGGGGCACGGTTCCCCTGATCCGGTCCGCTGATCCCATGCGGGCTTCCGCGAGTCCGGCATGAAAGGCATCGCCCACCGTGTGGAATAATCGGCCCGTGCACCCACATCCCTTGCATCTGGGCATCTCTGCGCATCCCTCGTATCTGGTGGCCTGGTATCTGGTGGCCTGCGTGGCCGGCGCGGTGCTGCTCTTGCTGCTGCTGGTGGCGCGGCTGCGCTGGCATGCGGCGCTTGGCCTGGCTGTAACGGCGCTCGCGCTGGGCGCGGCTGCAGGCATGCCGCTCAACCAGGTTCCGGTCTCCTTTACTGCCGGTGTGGGCTCCATGATGGGCCACATCGCCATCATCCTTGCCATGGGCGCCATCCTCGGGCAGCTTCTGGCTGCGAGCGCTTCAGGCAGCGCGTTGGTGGCCCGTTCGAACCCCGGCGCGCTGCCCTGGCTGCTGCTCGCTCTGGGATTGCTCGTGGGCCTGGCGGTGTTCTTTGAGGTCGGGCTGGTGCTGCTCATGCCGCTGGTGGTCGAGGCGGCGCGGCGCACCGGCCGTCCTCCTATCCTGCTCGGCATTCCCGTCATGGCCGGCCTCTCCATCATGCACGGTCTCGTCCCGCCGCACCCGGCGGCGATGCTTGCCACCACCGTCTACCACGCCGATGTGGGCCGAACCATTCTCTGGGGACTTGCCGCGGGCATCCCCGCGGCCATCCTCGCCGGGCCGGTGCTGAGTGCGGTGCTCACGCGGCGATGGGAAAAAGACCGCGACCGCTTCCACTGGCTCGAAGGCCGGGCTGCGCCGGCGCTGGGTGCGGCGAGTGCGGCCGAAGACAACGACGCAACAGCATGCCCGGCTGCGTGGCGGGCGCTCGTCTCCATCCTGCTACCGGTGGCGCTCATCTGCGTGGGAAGCTGGGCCGACAACATTGCAGCAACGGGAAGCCGCACCAATCAGCTTCTGCGTCTGGCCGGCTATCCGGACGTCTCCATGCTGCTCGCCGCTTTGGTGGCGCTGGCTCTGCTCGGGCCATATGTCCGTAACCCGGCGTGGCGCGGCCACGGCGGCTTGCGCAAGCTGGTAGCCGATTCATTCGCCCCCATCGCCGGAGTGCTCGTCATCCTGTCGGCGGCCGGCGGGCTCAGCGGCGTGCTTCGCGACTCGGGCGCCGCCCAGGCCACCGTCCAACTGGCTATGGGCGCGCATATTCCGCCGCTCGTGCTCGCCTGGCTTTTGGCTGCGGTGGTCCGTGTTTGCATGGGCTCGGCCACCGTGGCCATGGCCGTGGCCGCGGGCGTGCTCGCGCCGCTTGCCGGAGCCATGGGCGTACGGCCGGAGATGCTGGTGCTGGCCACGGGCTCAGGCTCGATCTTCCTTTCGCACGTCAACGATTCCGGCTTCTGGCTGGTCGAGTCGCTCTTCCGGCTGGAGATCAAGGGAACGCTCGCTACCTGGTCGGTGCTCGAAACAGTGCTGAGCATAAGCGGCCTGGGGATGACACTGGCGCTGGCGTCGCTGGTGCGGTAAGTCAGGGAACAGAGGTCCGGGAGCAGGGAATAGGGAATAGAAAAAGACATCAGCCTCGTCCAGGAGCCTTGTCCAGAAGCCTCGTCCAGGCAGAAAAAGCGCCGGGGCAGTTCCGCCCCGGCGTGCGTGCGTGCCACGCAAAAACCTGTCATGCTGCGGAAGCATTCGATGCCCGATATCCGGCAACAAATTTGCTGACTCGCAGGCTCACAAACTCAATGACCCGCTGACCCGCCGACTTGCTGATTTGCCGACTCGCTCCCTTGCTCCCTGTCCGTCATGCCGCGGACCGCGACGGCGCTCCCACCGGCGCGTTCAACTGCCGGCGCAGGCTGACGGCCAGATCCGCCACCACGCGCAGCTTGTCGGCCACCGGCGCAGGCACGCCGGGCCCGTTGAGGGCCAGTTCGGAGTGCAGCAGCAGACCGGCCACCGTGGATTTCAGCTCGTTTTCGATCGCCGCTGCGGCGGCGCGCCGGGCCAGTGTCTGCTCCCGCTCGCGGCGATGGATGGCCGCCCGGATTTCGCGGATCAGCCGCGCTGCGCCGGAGAGAGCAAAGTTGATTTCGAGCGGAATCGCAAGGCCTGCGCGCTCCCAGATGACCTCGGCCGCCGCCGGATCACACCCGGCCAGCGTCTGGTCCACCACCACCACGGCAAACTCCGCGCGGCGCAGCGCCGCCAGCGCAGCCTTGCGCCCCTCGGCCACCTGAACCTCAGTGTTCAGTGCCTGGCTCACTACTGTGGCGCAGTTCTCAGCCCCTTCTATCCCGGTCACCATTAGAACGCTCATCGTCGCACTCCCCTTATTTAGTTGACAGTTAACAGTTGGCAGTTGACGGCGGTCAGCGCCCGTGCAACCGGTGATCCTGATCCCTGTTCTCTGTCCGCTGCTTGCTGTCCGCTGTCTCTTCAGTCTTCCTGCATCGGATCGCAGATGCCGTATTCCTTCAGCTTGCGGTAGAGCGTGGTCTTGCCGATCCCCAGGAGCTTGGCCGCCTGCAGCTTGTCGCCGTTCAGCGTGCGGATGGCGCCGAGGATGGCCTCGCGTTCAAGCTCGGCCAGCGGCTTCACCTCCGGCGCATCGGTTGCGCCGTCTTCCCCGGCACCGGCCGCGCGCCGCGCCTCAAGAGTCTGTTCCAGGCCCTGCTGCTGCAATTGCGTGGGCAGGTCGCCCAGGCGCAGCACCGGCCCGGAGGACATCGTGCATGCGCGTTCCACGGAGTTTTCAAGCTCGCGCACATTGCCCGGCCAGTCATAGCGCATCATCGTGCGCAGCACTTCATCAGCGAGAGTAAAGTTGCGCCCGTGCTCCCGGCTGATGCGGTTGAGGAAGTGCGCAGCCAGGAGCGGTATGTCCTCGCGGCGGTCGCGCAGCGCCGGCAGCTTCAGGTTGACCACGTTCAGGCGGTAGAAAAGATCCTTGCGGAAGGTGCCCTTTTCGACCATCTCCGCCAGGTTGCGGTTGGTGGCGGCCACGATGCGCGCCCGCACTGGCACGCGGTGCGTAGCGCCCACCGGCCGCACCTCTTTTTCCTGCAGCGCGCGCAGCAGCTTGGCCTGCAGGTCGAGCGACAGCTCGCCGATTTCATCGAGGAAGACCGTGCCCTCGCCGGCCGAAACCATGAGGCCGTCTTTCGACCGGTTGGCCCCCGTAAAGGCGCCCTTCACGTATCCGAATAGTTCGCTTTCAATCAGCGTTGGCACCAGCGATCCGCAGTCGACCGGAAGAAACGGCTTCGGAGCATTGGGCCCATAGGCGTGGATGGTGCGCGCCACCAGTTCCTTGCCCGTCCCGCTCTCGCCCAGGATCAGCACCGGGTGCAAGCTCTGGGCGACCTTGGACAGAATGCGGTAAAGCTTCTCCATCTCCGGCGAGCGGCCGATCATCGAGCCCAGCCCCTCGGAGAGCCGCAGCCGTTCGCGCAACTGCCGCGTGGCGGTGTCGGTCATGTGGCTATGCGCGGCCCGGTCAAGAACGGTCGACAGCTCGTCCATGGCGAAGGGCTTCGTCAGATAGTCCGAGGCTCCGCAGCGCATCGCCTCCACGGCCGCGTTCACCGAGCTCGAGGCAGTCATGGCGATCACCGAAGTATCGGGATAGAGCAGCTTGACCTCGGCGATCAGCTCGAGACCCGGCAGAGAAACTTTGGCTCCGTTCGAAATGCCCGAACCGCTCAAGCCGTTGGAACCGTTGCCCGCCGTCGCTCCTGCTGGACCCGTTCCTGAGCCGGCTCCGTGACCCGCTCCTGTACCGGCTCCCGTACCGGCTCCTTGGCCCGTTCCTTGACCCACGCCGGGACCGAGGTTCACCAGCAGGATGTCGGCTGCGCGGCCGCGCAGCAGGCTCCGCGCCTGCTCGAAGTCCCCGGTGCTCTCAACCGCATAACCAAGGCTCGCAGCGATCTCCGCGCAGGCCGAGCGCACCGCAGCATCGGCGTCCACCACGAGCAGGTACAGCCGCACTGCCGGCTCGGCGATTGGGGGAACAAAGTCCATGGTCCGCATTGGGAAAACTGTTTCCAGCATTGTAGTCGCCTCGTGCATGAAGTAAACAGCGTTAAGTGGTGAGTGATGAGTACTCAGCGATTAGTGTTTAGTGCTCAGTTGTCAGCGGCTTGGCCCCAGGCCCTAATCCCTGTTCCCCAGCCCCTGGTCCCTGCCCTTCCCCTGCCGGAATCTCCATTACAATCCGCGCCCCGCCCTGGGCGCGGTTCTCGGCGAAGATGCGACCGCCGGCCGCCTCCATAATGGAACGGGTAATGGCCAATCCCAGGCCGCGGCGCGGGACCATGCCGGTCTGGCCTGGCATCTGGCTCGACATTTGGGCCAGCGTCGCCGCATGCGCCGTGTACCCGGCGAGGAAGATCTTCTCGAGCGCCTCGGGCGGAATGCCCGGGCCGCTATCCTCGACGGCCAGCACCAGCCGCCGGCTGCCGCTATCCGTCATGTCGCGCAGCGAAATCCGCAGCTCGCCTCCAGCCGGCATGGCTTCCACGGCATTCTTCACCAGGTTCACCAGCGCACGGGTCAGATCTTCGGCGGAGATGCGCACCGGCAGCGCACCGCCCTCGGCGTCCACAGCGACCGCGATGGAGGGCCCAGCCAGCGCCGCCAGCAGATTGCGCGTGGCGTGGAGTTCGGCGGCCAGGCTGGCCACCGGCAGTGACGGCAGAGGCTCCCAGAGGCGCGTCGAGATGCTGGCCCGCGTAAGCAAGGAGATGGACGACGGCTCGAGAGGCTTGTCGCTGCCGGTTCCATCCTCATTTCGCCAGTTCCCATTGCTCCAGACCCCGTTGCTCTTGACCCCATTGCTCTTGGCCCCATTCCGCAATAAGGAGAGCTGCTGCGGCCCGGCGCCTTCGAGGGCGCCTTCGAGCATGACCAGCTTCTCTACCAGCTTCCGGCTGGCTGCCGCCACCAGCCTGAGCTCGCCGGCATAATGCGCGAAGGCCGGTCCGAGCACGCCGGGCTGGTCCAGCAGGTCGCAATAAAGGTCCAGCGCCGCTACCATGTTGCGGGCATCGTGCGCCAGTTCCGCCAGGCTTTCGCCCCGTCCGTGCACCACTGCCAGCGACTCCATGACCGTCTCCACCCGCTTCGGTTCAACCGCCGTGCCTAAATGTTGCATATGCCTTTGCTCCTCCCCTTGCGGGGTCGGTTCACAGTTTCAGGGGCCTCAGATCAGGACCCAGGCCAGCACTCAGACCAGCACTCCGATCAGCACTCAGATCAGGGTCCCTGGTCAGGGTCCCTGGGTTCTCCGTTCCGTTCCCGTTCCCGTTCCCGTTTCCTAAGCCCGGCCTTGTCCTCTTCTAGTACACGTCGCGTGCCAAACTCCAACGGATCTTCTAAGTTGCTGATAAAAGGGGAAATCAGTCTTGGAGGTCTGGTTCTGAAGGACCAGCGCCTGTGGTTGAGTTTTCCCGAAACGGAACCGCGTCAACAGGCTTTCGTGGCATATCCTTCGTAATTTCAATCACATACGGCGAGTTTCCGCTTCCGGCACATTCCCACCTCCGGATTCCCGCAATGGGAAGACCTACGAGCCGTCCTTCCGGCTTGATGGCGCAACCCACCTGCGCCCTTCGGATCTGCTGTCTGTTCCCTGTTCCTGTTCCCGTACAATCCCTCTTATGCAAGAGAAACCCTTCTTCCGCTCCGGCGGCCGCGCCCCTGCCGAGCTTCGTCCCTTCACGCTCACCCCCGGCTACGTGCAGACTGCCGAGGGTTCGGTTCTGGTCTCGCTGGGCAACACCCGGGTGCTCACCTGCGCCACCATCGAAAACAGCGTGCCGGGCTGGCTGCGCAACGCCGGCCGCGGCTGGGTGACGGCGGAGTACTCCATGCTGCCCCGCTCCACCGTCACCCGAACTCCGCGCGAGAGCGAGAGGGGCAAGATCGGCGGCCGGACTCATGAGATACAAAGGCTCATCGGCCGGAGCCTGCGCTCGGCAGTGGACATGCAGCTTCTCGGCGAGAGAACGATCATCCTGGACTGTGACGTGATCCAGGCCGACGGCGGCACACGCACCGCGGCCATCACCGGCGCGGCCGTAGCCCTGGCGATCGCGCTCGACGCTCTCGTCAAATCGGGCACGCTCAAGCAGTCGCCGCTTAAGCATCTTGTCGCCGCCACGTCGGTGGGCATCGTCGACGGCACGCCACTGCTCGATCTCTGCTACGAGGAGGACGCGCAGGCCGAAGTGGACATGAATGTGGTGATGACCGCCGAGGGCGGCCTGATCGAAACCCAGGCCACGGCCGAGCGGGGAAGCTACTCGCGAGCGCAGCTCGATATTCTCATCGACTTGGCCGAAGAGGGACTAAAGAAGATATTTGCGGCCCAGCAGGCAGTGCTGGAGGGCAGCGGGTCAGCAAGTTAGCAAGTCAGCGAGTTAGCGGATACTCAGGCGCGGGATGTTTCGGCGCTGCCGCTGGCTCGATGCGGCGTGCTGCCCGGTATTTCAAGATCACGGAGTCTGCCGACTCCCTAACTTGCCGACCTTCTAACTCGCTGACCCACTGAATCGCTTATAAATCCGAGAAACCCCGCCGCTGTTTCCGGAATCTCTACCCAGAGCGGAGTTTGACCAAGCTACAACCGGGGGGAAAGCCGCTCATGCCCACACGAACCACCGCTGCCGACCGCGAACGCGGGTTGCGCGCGCAACTCGTCACGCTGCTGGCCGGCAGCAATGCTCACATAACCTTCGAACAAGCCGTCCGCAATATGCCTGCGGAGCTGCGCGGCGCGCGGCCCAAAGGCTGTCCGCACTCGCCCTGGGAGCTACTCGAGCACCTGCGCATCGCGCAGTGGGATATCCTTGAGTTCTCGCGCAACGCCAAGCACAAATCACCTGAGTGGCCGGAGGGCTACTGGCCGGCCTCGCCAGTCCCTCCCGATGAAAAGGCCTGGGACAAGTCAGTCAAAGCCTTCCGCCGCGATCTCAAGGCCATGTGCACGCTGGTAGCCGACCCAGCCACGGACCTTTACGCGCGCATCCCGCACGGCGACGGCCAGACAATTCTGCGCGAGGCGCTGCTGGTCGCCGATCACAACGCCTATCATGTGGGCCAGTTGATTTTGGTGCGGCGGCTGCTGGATGCGTGGGGATAGACGGGAAGATTCGGCATCACAAAAAGGCAGCGGCGAGATGAGAGCCCATCTCGCCGCTATATTGTTGCTCGAAAGTGTGAATTTCGGGACGCGCAAGCGCTCCACGATCCACAGCAGGGTGACTACTTTGCCGCCAGCTCGCGCAGCACATATTGCAGAATGCCGCCGTGCTGGTAATAGAGGATCTCCTGCGGCGTGTCGATGCGCACGCGCGCCTCGAACTTTTTTTGCTTGCCGTCGGGAGCTGTTGCCACCACCGTCACCGTGCGCCCGTTCGCAAACTTGCCGGCAAGCTTGTCCTTGAAGCCAACGATGTCGTAGGTCTCCTCGCCCGTCAGGCCGAGCGACTCGGCATTCTTCCCTGCTTCAAACTCGAGCGGCAGAATGCCCATCCCCACCAGATTCGACCGGTGAATGCGCTCGTAGCTTTCGGCGATCACGGCGCGCACGCCAAGCAGCTTCGGTCCTTTGGCTGCCCAATCGCGCGACGACCCCGATCCGTACTCCTTGCCGGCAATCACAATCAGCGGCACGCCGCGCTCGGCATACTTGACGCTGGCGTCGAAGATCGACATCTGCTCGCCCTCGGGTAACAGCCTCGTCACGCCGCCCTCGGTGCCCGGCGCAAGCTTGTTGCGCAGCCGAACGTTGGCGAAGGTTCCGCGCACCATCACCTCGTGATTGCCGCGCCGCGAACCGTAGCTGTTGAAGTCCGCCGGCTTCACGCCGTGGGCCGCTAAATATTGGCCCGCCGGCCCGTTGGCCTTGATCGAACCCGCCGGCGAGATGTGGTCGGTCGTCACCGAATCGCCCAGCACCGCCAGTACGCGTGCGCCCTTGATGTCTTCGACCGGCGCAGGCTTCTTGCCCATGCCATCGAAGTACGGCGCCTGGCGGATGTAGGTCGAGTCGGGCTCCCACTTGTACACATCGCCCGTCGGAAAGCTGAGCCCCTGCCAGCTCGCGTCGCCCTCGGCCACGGTCGCGTACTCGCGGCGAAAGCCCTCGCTGTTAACGCTCTTCTCGATCGCCGCAGCGACTTCCTGCTGCGTCGGCCAGATATCGCGCAGGTAAACAGACTTGCCATTTTTGTCATTGCCCAGCGGATCGGCGTCGAAGTTGTGGCTGATCTTGCCGGCTAAGGCGTAGGCCACCACCAGCGGCGGACTCATCAGGTAATTCGCGCGCACGTCCACGTTCACGCGGCCCTCGAAGTTGCGGTTGCCGCTGAGCACGCTCACGGCCACCAGCCCATGCTCGTCGATGCTCTTTGAAACATCGGCCGGCAGCGGGCCGGAGTTGCCGATGCATGTCGTGCATCCATAGCCCACCACGTTGAAGCGCAGCTTTTCGAGATACGGCAGCAGGCCCGACTTCTCGTAATAATCCGTGACCACGCGCGAGCCCGGCGCAAGCGAGGTCTTCACCCACGGCGGGACACTTAATCCGCGCTCAACGGCTTTCTTCGCCAGAATGCCTGCGGCGATCATGACGGAAGGATTGGAAGTGTTGGTGCAGCTCGTAATCGCCGCAATCACCACGGAGCCGTGATCGAGATACGGATCGGGGTCGACGTTGAACCGCTCCTTCACAGTGGTAGTCACCGCGCCGGTCGTGTATGTCTGTTCTTTCGCGAGAGGATTCGAAGGCCCCTCGTTATCCTCGGCAACGGCTGCGTCGGTGATGGCATTGCGTTCCCACGCAACGGCCGTGCGCGTGCCAAGAGGCTTGGCGGTGGGCGCCAGCAGCGAAGGCAACTGCTGCGCAAAGCTCGCCGCAGCGTCCTTCAGCAGCACGCGGTCCTGCGGCCGCTTGGGCCCGGCCACGCTCGGCTCAACCGTGGAAAGATCCAGTTCCAGCGTCGCCGAGTACTCGGCTTCGGCCGCATCCGCCGCGTGGAACAGCCCCTGCTCCTTGTAATAGGCCTCGACCAGAGCAATCTGCTCTTCGCTGCGGCCAGTCAGCCGCAGGTAGCGCAGCGTCTCGGCGTCCACCGGAAAGATGCCGCACGTCGCGCCATACTCGGGAGCCATGTTGGCGATGGTCGCGCGATCGGCCAGCGGCAATTGCATCAAGCCGTTCCCATAGAATTCAACGAACTTGCCAACTACACCCAGCTTGCGCAGCGCCTGCGTCACGGTCAGCACCAGATCAGTGGCCGTCGCGCCCTCGCGCAGCTTGCCCGTGAGCTTGTAACCCACCACCTGCGGCACCAGCATGGAAACCGGCTGGCCCAGCATCGCCGCCTCGGCCTCGATGCCGCCCACGCCCCAGCCGAGCACACCCAGGCCGTTGATCATCGTGGTGTGCGAGTCAGTGCCGACCAGCGTATCCGGATACGCCAACCACCCCGACGACGAAGACCTGTCGTCGTCGATCTCTGTCGTGAAGACCACGCGTGCCAGATACTCGAGATTCACCTGGTGGCAGATGCCCATCCCCGGCGGCACCGCGGAAAAATTGCGAAACGCCGACTGACCCCATTTGAGGAACGCGTAGCGCTCGCGGTTGCGCTGGAATTCGAGCAGCGAATTGGCGTTGTACGCCTGCTGCGTGCCGTACTCGTCCACCTGCACCGAGTGGTCGATCACCAGTTCGGCCGGCACCAGCGGGTTCACCCGCTCTGGATCGCCGCCGAGTGTCTTGATGGCGTCACGCATCGCGCCCAGATCGACAACCGCAGGGACGCCGGTGAAGTCCTGCATCAGCACGCGCGCCGGCATGTAGGCGATCTCGCGGCTGGGCTCGGCCTTCGGGTCCCACTTGGCGAGGAACTCGATGTCGGCAGCCGTCACGTTCACGCCGTCTTCGCGGCGCAGCAGGTTTTCAAGCAGTATCTTCAGGCTAAAAGGCAACCGGCTCAGATTGAAGCCGCGGCTGGCAAGCGCCGGCAGCCGGTAAATGGTGTACTTCTTCTTGCCGGAGGTCAACACGGCGCGGCTTTGAAAGCTGTTCATCTTCGAAATCCTCTCTCCGCCCACGGCGGATTCTTTTCTGGTCTCGATCGGATACTCGGTCGGATATTCGGCCGCAGGCACAGGCCCGCGAGGCGTCAGGGCGCCCTCGTGCGAAACGGATTCTCTCAGAAATAGATTACTGAGCGGGAAGGATTACCGTCCACGGTCGTGGCGACCGCGGCGGAAGCGCTTGAGCAAAGGCGAAACGGGATGGGAAAAGGCTTCGCACATTACGAAATAATTTTAGCGCCTGCGCAAAGCCGCGGAAAAGGGCACAGCCATTGCTTCACGCTGAGATTGAAGCTGTCAGGCGCACGCCGAGCGCATGAATCACCTTCAGCGCGGTTCCCAGTTCCGGATTGCCCGCCTCGCTCAGCGCCCGGTAGAGCGATTCGCGAGTGATGCCGGTTTCACGAGCAAGCTGCGCCATGCCACCGCGTGCGCGGGCAACAGCCCCAAGCGCCTTTGCGAGGTATTTAGGATCGTCAGATTCCAGCGCTTCCGTCAGGTACGCAGCGATGGTCTCGTCGTCCGTGAGAAACTCGGCCGCGTCATAATCCTTGATTGAGATCGCCATGTCCCTACTCCGTTCCCGGCCATTGCGCCGCAAGCAACTTGGCGCGTGCAATGTCCCTTTCCTGCGTGCCCTTGTCGCCGCCGCAAAGCAATAGCACCATCAACTCGCCGCGCTTGGTGTAATAAACCCTGTAGCCGGGCCCGAAATCAATCTTCATCTCAATCACGCCAGCGCCAACGCTGCGCGTCTGTCCTGGATTGCCTTCTTGCAGACGGTCGATACGCACCAGAATCTTTGCGCGCGCCTATCGGTCCCGCAGCTCTTTCAGCCATGCCGCGAATTCTTCCGTTCGCCGGACTTGCACCCGTTCGCTCGATCTCGACCTGAATGAAATTGTAATCTAAAAGCTACACCACTCGCAACTGCCCCGAGACTCACTCCCCGCCAAAATCCCGGTACCGCTCCAGGACATCTCGCTGCGTGATCACGCCTTCGAGCTCGCTCAAATCGGCGCGGTGCACCACCGGCACCACCGGCCAGCGATCCACGTACCTGAGCGCCGTCTCCAGCGGCAGGTCGGGATGCAGCGAGGGCACAGCATCGGCCGTGAGCACCGATTCCACCATCTGCGTGCCGCGCCCCGCGTCCACCATCGACTTAATCTCGGTTTTCGAGATGCTGCTCCAACCGGAAGGCCTGAGCCGCACCAGCAGCACTTCGCGCCTGGCCTGCGCGCTCAGCCGCAGCGCCCGCTCCAGGTTATCGTCGGCGTTCAGCACCGGGTCGGTCGGCGGCTGCATGGCGTCTTCCACACGCAGAATGCTCTCCTCGCGCTGCTCCTCCATCGAGGGCAGCTCCAGGCCGTCCTGCCGGCTGAGCACGTCAAAAATTGGAGAGGGCTGAAGCGTCCGCGAGATGACATACGCGAAGGTGTTGGCGACGATCACCGGCACAATGATCGAATAATTACCGCTGACCTCAAGCACCATGAAGACCGAAGTCATGGGCGCGCGCAGGAAGCCGGCAAACAGCACGCCCATGCCCACCAGCGCGAAGGTTCCCGGCGACCAGCTCAGGTGCGGATAGAGCGCGTGCTCGGCGCCACCTACCGCCGCGCCCAACATGGCGCCGATGAACAGCGTGGGCGCAAACATGCCGCCCGGCGTGCCGCTCACAAACGAGAGCAGCGTGGCCACGATCTTGAGCAGCGCCAGGATGGCGAGAAACTGCCAGGTGAACTGCCCGTGCATGGCCTCGTCAATATAGGTGTAGCCGGCGCCCATCACCTGCGGCGCGCCCATCATGGCGATGATGCCGATGAGCAATCCTGCGATCGCCGGCTGCAGGTACTGCGTCCACTGGCTCATTTCGCGAAGGCGCGGACGCAGCTGCTCGATGCCGCCGGCGAACGCCACCGACGCGAGGCCGCCAATGATCCCGAGAATCGCATAGGCAATCAATTCGGCCGGTTGCGTCATCTCTACCGGGGGGATGCGGAACATCGATTCCGAACCGAGGAACCAGCGCATCACTACCACGCTCGAAACCGCCGACAGCACCACCGAGCCGAGAATGCCCGCCGTCCAGCGGCCGATGACCTCCTCGATGACAAACAACACCGCGGAGATCGGCGCGTTGAATGCAGCCGCAAGGCCAGCCGCCGCGCCCACCGGCGCAATCAGCCGCATGTGCTCGCGCGAAAGCCGAAGCCGGCGGCCGATGGCTGAAGCAAGACCCGCGCCAATCTGCAGCGACGGGTCTTCGGGGCCGAGCGACTGGCCTGAGCCGATAGCCAGTGCCGCCGTGATGAACTTGCCGACCGCGGTGCGCAGCGGAATGTAGCCGTTGTATATGTAGAGCGCGGCCTTGGTCTGGTTCACGCCGCTTCCGCGCGCCTTGGGAAAAAAATGGATGACCAGCGCTGCGATCACCAGACCGGTGAGCGAGGGCGCCAGCAGCAGACGCAGCTTCGACGGCTCGGGGTTCGAACCCAACAGCGCCACGCCGCACCAGTCGATGGCAAACCGGAAGCAGACCACCGACAGGCCGGAGAAGACACCGATGAACACAGAGAGAATGAGGAAGAAACGGTCCTCGCGGAAGACAGAGCGCCACACCGCGCTGGGCGTGAACGCATCGCGCGGCGCAATCGCCTCGGCTTGCGCCTCTTCGGATGCGGCCACCTGCTGCAATTGCGAATTCGCGGTCAGCTCAGTCCTCCTCATGCAAGCTGGCGATCAGCAGCAAAGCGCGGTCAGCCTCGCTCTGCGCGCCGCAGTGGCTTGCTGTCTCGTTCTCAATTGTAAAAACCAGGTTCATGGCGGCATGGGCAAGGTCGGGATTATCGCGCAGGTTCCGCTCTCGCATCTGCGGCTCGAGCCTGGCCCAGTCCTGCGCGTATTCTTCTTCCCGCGCGTTGGGCGCCTTGCAGGAGTCCAGCCGGTCGCTCGCTGCGGCAAAGGCAGCCAGCACCATCCGGTCGCGCTCTGACTCCTTGAGCTGCGGCCGGAACGGATCCCAGTGCAGCACAAATTCGGTCATCTTGAGCCGGTCATCAGCCCGCTGGTCTCCCGGCGCAATCGCCAGCGCTTCCTCGAGATATCGCTCCGCCTCCGGATATTGCGCAAGCTGGAAGGCCGCTTCGCCCGCTCCGGCCAGAGCCGCGGCGTCATGCGGCTTGAGTTGAATGCTCTTGCGATAGGCAGCGAAGGCGCGCTGGTAGTCGCCCACACTGGAAAACATCTGCCCAAGTTGCAACTGTTCGTCCGGATTGTCGCCAACGCTTGCGGCCAGATCGATCAGCTCTGCTTCTGCCTGCGGCCGCTTGTTAATGCCCATCAAATACGAGATCAGTTCACACCGTGCCTTGTGCCGCGCGTCATCCGAATCACCGCTCCATGTGGCGTAAATTGCGTTGTGATAAAAGCGCAGCGCCTGCTCCGTTTTGCCCTGCACTACGGCAATGCGCGCCAGTTCCAGGCTGACCATGCCGTTATCCGGCTCCCGCTCCCAAAGGTTGATCAGGTATGCCCGCGCCTCGTCGTAGCGCTTGAGCCCGATGAGCGCCTGCGCCAGGCTTAACTGGTAAGCGTCATTGTCGCGCGCGTACACGAGTGCCGTGCGAATGTTGTCGACGGCCGCACGATATTGCTGCGCGTTCAGGTCGGCCACGCCTTGCACCGCCAGGTTTTCCGCCAGGTGTTGCCGTTGAGCGTCGTAGAGTCGCGCCAGCGCGCTCACCGCGAGGAAAAAGAGCACGGCAACGCCGGTCAAAAGCGCCAGAGTCACCGGCTCCCGGCTTAAGTAAGGCGAAAAATTGAGCCGTTTTGGCTCCGCTTTCATTCCTGCTCCCAATGGTGACCGACATGGGCTAACTAATGTTGCACTGCGCCACGGCCGTACGTCATAGCCGCGCACGATTCTTCGCTACTGAAGACGTGCGCAGGCTGCTCAAAGAAGAGTGTTTCCGCGGAGAGCGCTTTGCAGCCACCCTATCTTCCATCATAAATTACATCGCAACGCGACATCAGCTAACACAGAATCTGTGATGCGGCACTGGTCTTGAACAGTGCCGGACCTTTACCGCCAACCAACAGCGGTTGGATGCGCGAACTAACCCTCGTTGCGCAAAGAGTTCGAGGAGTGAAGCCGCAGCGCTACTGTGGCGGCTGCATGTTGTAAAGGAAAAGAGCGCGCAGTTCGAGATATGGTCCGTGGAAATCCCTCGGCAGCGGCGGATAACTCGACCCCGTCAGCGCGCCCCACGCCGCACGATCGAGCGCCACATCGCCGGAGCGGCCTTCGAGCACCACGCTACCGTCCATCAACCGGCCGTTGGGCAGCACCTTGAAGCGGATCATTACCTGCCCCTGCTTGCTGATCGGCGGGTTGACTTCGTCGGGAATCAGCGGGTCCCAGGTGTGTTCCGTGTCGTAGTACCAGGCTCTAATCCAGGCGCTGAAGTCTACGCCCTGCGTGTCGGAGAGAATCTGCACGCCGCCGTTCGCACCGGGATGCAGCGGCAGTCCGGAAGCCGCAGGGCTGCCGGCACTCTCGCCGCCGTGGCTATGCGCCGAGTTGCGCATGTCGCGCTGCAACTGGTCAACCGGGTTCTGCCCCATCATGCCTGCAAAGTTAGGCCGCGCGGGCACAGGCGCCGGCCGTGGCGCCTCAACCTGAGACTGCGTCTGCGGATTGGGCGGAATGGGCTGCGTGGGCTGCGCCTTGGGCTGCTCTACAGCCTGCTGCTGCGCCGGCGGCGGAGGCGGAGGCGGCGTAGGCGCTGGCGGATTCTCGCGGCGCAGATCCTCGAGCGTCTTGCGGTCGATCGTCGGTGGCTGGAGCAGAGGCTTGACCGGCTTGGGCCGTGGCAAAGTCGGCGTATCGAGATAGGTAAAATCCTTGTGGTCCCGGATATTGCTCGTCTCGATGGCCGGCGCCATTTTAAGAAGATATTTAGGGATCAGGAAGATGGCGAACAACAGCAGGATATGGAAGAGGACGGCCCACAAAGCCCCTTCGCGCAGCCGCGCCCAGCGCCGCTCATCCTCGAGCTCGCTGATCATCTCCAGCAGCTCGTGGGTGTCGTAGTCCAGCCAGCGCGATCCGCGCACCACGATGCCTGACCCGACACTGGCCCCACCGCGCTCCAGGCTCGCGCCGTTGCCCTCCACCGAGTCCACGGAGCGGTTCTGTTGGTCGGGCTCCGTCGGTCCCTGCTGCTCGTTTAGGTTGGTTGGAGCTTCACTGGTCGGCATTTGCTGCTCGGAGCCACTCGGGGACACAAATACCTCCCCTCCGGTCCGTTCTCCCTATTCTCTCATCCTGTCGATTTTTGCGCGAATATCACGGCAAGCCTAAGAACTATGCATCCTGCACCGCTGAAAGCTGCACCTGGTTCCGCAGCCCGCCTGGGAACAAGTATCGTAGGTCTCTCCGTTGACCGTACAATGGTATCTGACCATAAAGACGGTTTTCCAGGCGGAAAGTCGCCTCCGCCGCGACGGCGCGCAACCGATTTTCGCCGGATAAGGCTTTCCACTTCTGTGATTTCGGCAAGGCTGCGAAAACCATCTCTGCACTGGATGAGCACACCCCGAATTAGCAGATAATGAGCAGATATAGACCGAAGAGGATGATTGCGTGAAGGCGCTCGTGGCCCGGCTTGTCTCCTACTGGAAGTACGTGATTCTGCCGGCGCTCGGCAAGCTGGGCATCTGGGCCACGTTCGTCGTTGCCGTTATTGATTCGTCTTCGGTTCCGGTACCCATCGACGCTCTGCTGGCCGTCTACATCTGGGGCCATAAGGGACACTTCTGGATCTACTGCCTGCTGGCTGCAGCGGGCTCGGCGGTCGGTGGCCTTGTGCCATATGGGATCGGCCGTGCCGGCGGTGAGCTGTTCCTGCTCAAGCACGTTAACCGCGCCCGCTTTGACGCGCTGCGCGATCGCTTCGAGCGCCAGGAGTTCCTGGCGGTCATGATCCCTTCACTGCTGCCGCCGCCAGCTCCGTGGAAGGTCTTTGTGTTCGCGGCGGGCGTCTTCGAGATGCGCGTGGAGCCCTTCATGCTGGCGGTCTTCGCCGGCCGCATGATCCGCTGGACGGCGCTCGCCATCCTGGTGATCAAGCTCGGCCCCGGTGCGGTCCAGGTCGTTGCGCACCATGCCGTCGCGGCAATGCTTGTTGTCGGAGTACTGGCTGTTACAGGCTTCGCGCTGTGGTGGTGGCGAGCCAAGCGCACGGGCAAGATGCTGACGGATTGAGAATAGCGAATCAGCGAGTCGGCAAGTCAGCGGGTCAGCAAGTCGGCGGTGGCTGCCACAAGTTCCTTGCACGTTCATTGCTTGAGCCGGAGGCTCCAAATAAAAACGGCGCGACGACGGTCGCGCCGTTGGTTTTTTACCGACTCGCTAACTTGCTGGCTGACCGACGTGCCGTACTTCCGCCGCTCGCATTCTTCGCACCAGCACCGGCAGGCCGAACGCAGCGCCGAGCACAATTGCCGTCGAAACGATATCGTTGCGATAGAACGGAACGGCCGCGATGTAGCACGCCTCGAGCCCGGCCAGGTTGTGCGGATACATTTCGCTGCCCGCCCACACGGCATAATTCGATACGATAAAGAACGATGTCGGTCCAAGCAGCGCGGCTGTCGCCACGCGCAGCCAGCTCGCTCGCGCGTGCAGCAAAATCCAGCCCAGCACAATCGCCGCCGCATACCACGCCCACGTTGTCACATACGCCTGCCAGTGAAAGCTGTAGTGATAGGCGAATGTAGTCAGATAGAAATCAGTGGCCATCAATGCGGCAACGGGCGCCAGCATCTCTCGCCACGGACGCCGCGCGCCAAAGTAGAGCAGCGCTCCGGTGACTGCGGTAAAGTTCCACCACCCCGCGTGGGGCAGCACGCGGCTCAGTACGGCAATAAGAACCAACAGATAAGCGATCATCTTGACCTCAACAATACTTCGATTTCCGGAGGATCTCCGGACGAGACGTCTACCGCTGGGTTTTAATGCGGTCCGCCGTCAGCCCTACCCCGAAAGCTCTTTCCATTCTGCTGTCCGCAGCTGTTTGCGTCAACAAAATGTCTTTCGTATGGTCGAAAATTCTTACAGCAACACGCCCGGGAGCGGCCATCCTGTTCCCTGTTCCCTCGTTCCCTATTTCTGCTCCCGTCCAGCCATCGCCATGCCTGCCTCCTCGCGGCCATCTACTATATAGACCGATCCGCTCAACTGCTTCGCTGCGCGGCTGCCGCTGCGCGTTGCCAGGAGCGAGTAATTGAACCGCAGGTCGCTGAATTCGACCGTCGTCCAGGCGCGACCCGGCGGCAACAGCGGCGGCGTAATGCCGTCAACCGGCTCCTGTCCCAGGTCGCGCACCACGGCCCAGCGGCCCCAGTCGAGGTAAACGCGGCCGAGGAATGTCTGCTTCGCCGCTTCCACCGCGGGCGTCACTGCCGGCTTATAGATCACGTCCGCATGCGGATCGCTCACGATGGCATCGGCCGCCGACGGGTTCCAGGTGTTCACTTCGGCCGTCTGGTAATAATCGCGCGTCTCCACGATCGCGTGCCAGCGGTACGGATTCACCGGGTACGGCTCGAGCGACATACGCAGCGCCGGCTCGCTGGTCACTTGCGCATTCGTCATCATGACCAAACCCTGCGCGCGCTCCGCCCATCGCCAGCAGCCCACAACGGTCATGCCTGCCAGCGCAAAGATCGCCCAGCCGCGCCCGCGGAATGGCTTTTTGCGGACGCCGATCTCGCGATCGGCCAGCCCGAGCAGCCACGGCATCACCAGCGCAAGTAATAGAAGAGCCCACAACACAGGCTCGGCGATGAACAAAAAGCTGCCCATGTACCAGCGGGGATTGAAGGGAAAGAATGGCCGCACGCCATAGTTATTGGTCCAGTCCAGCAGAATATGGCTGAGCGCAGCAACGAACGCGGTCAAATAGAGCCATCCCAAGCGGAAGGATGCCGGCTCCGCTTTCTTGCGCCACCGGCGCCACAACCAGACCGCGCCCACCACCACTCCGGCAATCACGGGCACAGCCACGAAAGTATGCGTAATCCCGCGATGATGTTTGAGCTCTTCCACAGGACCGGCAAGTCCCCACAGGATGTCGAGATCGGCTGCCTCTGCCGCCAGCACCGCAGCCAGCGTGGCGTACGCCGTTTTGCGATTAAAACCGGCGCGGCCAATACATGCGCCGGTAAGGAGGTGGGTCAATGGCTCCATGCGTTGTCTGGTTCGAGCATACCGGAGCAACCGCGAATTTCCTGCCGGTAAATCTGCCGATGCAGTGTACGCTTGTTGCCTAGGAGATCACCCTTACATGCGACCATCACGCCGGTTTGTGGCTGCACCTCTCCCCGCGCTGTTCCTTGCCTGCTTCGTCGTATCGTTCGTCACCATGCCCGGCACAGCTCCGGCCGCATGTGCTCAGGCGCAGAAGCCGCCCATCGAGATCGTCGCGGACCTCAGCGATGCGCCGCGCAAGCTCTTCCACGCCGACGTCGAACTGCCGGTTGCGCCCGGTCCGCTCACGCTGACTACCCCGCAGTGGATTCCCGGCAACCACAGGCCAACCGGGCCGGCAAGCGAGATCACCGGCGTGGTCTTTACAGCTAACGGCCAAACGTTGCCCTGGCGCCGTGATGACGTCGATCTCTACCAGTTCCATCTCACCGTTCCACCCGGCGTCACCACGCTGCACGCCCATCTCGACTGCATCGTCACCTCGCGCGTCTCGCAAAAACTCGCTGCGCTCGAATGGGAATCGCTCCTGCTTTACCCGGCGCACACGCCGGTGCGCGACATTCCCATCCAGCCTTCGGTCAAAGTGCCGGCCGGCTGGGGCGTCGGCACCGCGCTCACCCCGATCAGCGCTGGCTCCTGGCCAGTGCCCGCGCCGGGGGCTGTCACACGATTTGCCGTCACCAACGTCGAGCAGCTCCAGGACTCGCCGATCATCACCGGCC
This sequence comes from Acidobacteriaceae bacterium, assembly GCA_030050035.1. Taxonomy (GTDB): domain Bacteria; phylum Acidobacteriota; class Terriglobia; order Terriglobales; family Acidobacteriaceae; genus Telmatobacter. The sequence goes on from JASIJW010000124.1 coordinate 19,217, forward strand.
AGTACTTCCACGAGTATCCGCTCGGTCCATCCATCACGCCGAAGCACTACCTCGACGTGGTCGCCGACCAGCCTGAAGACGCGAACCTTCGTCCGCAGTTCCTTGCGGACGTAAACAACCTGGTGCGCGAGGCCGCTGCGCTCTACCGCTCGCATCATTATTACGTCTACCATTTCCTGCTCACGCTTTCGAACGTTGCCGGCGGCCAGGGATTGGAGCACGGCCAATCCTCCGACAACGGCGTGGGCGAGAAAGGTTTTGCCGACGCTGCGCATCAGTTGCGCAACGCCGATCTGCTCTCGCACGAGTTCACTCACTCGTGGAACGGGAAGTATCGCCGTCCTGTCGGCCTCTACCAGCCGGACTTCGCCACGCCGCAGCAGGGCGCGCTGCTCTGGGTCTATGAGGGCATGACGCAGTATCTCGGCGGCGTGCTGGCGGCGCGCTCCGGCCTGGAGACTCCGGACCAGTACAAGGATGTGCTGGCCAACACCGCCGCGCGCCTCGATTACACGCCTGGCCGCGACTGGCGCTCCACGGAGGACACGGCTGTTGCCGCCAGCATCCTGCGCGGCGGAAATCCTGCATGGTCCAACTGGCGGCGCGGACAGGATTACTATCAGGAGGGCGTGCTGCTGTGGCTCGATGCCGACACGCTCATCCGCAAGCTGACGGACAACAAAAAATCGCTCGACGATTTCCAGCACATCTTCCTCGCCAAGGGCGGCAACACCAGCCCGCTCATCGTCCCCTACACATTCGACGAACTGGTCACTGACCTGAATGACGTCGTTCCCTATGACTGGGCCACGTTCCTCCACGATCGCGTCGACAAGATTCAGCCGCACGCCGACATCGCCGGCATCGAGCAGGGCGGATACAGGGTCGTCTACCGCGATAAGCCCACCGCCAGCGAGCGGCTGGCTGCCGGAGCAGCAGAAGGACGCGGGCCGGCGGTGAACTGCTGGTACTCGATCGGGCTCAGCGTTGCCGGCGACGGCGTCATCTACGATGTGCGCTGGAACGGCCCCGCCGACAAAGCTATGCTCGCACCGGGCGAAAAGATCATTGCCGTGAATGGCCAGGTTTTCAGCGCCGATGCACTGCGCTCGGCCATTCGCGACGCCAAGGGCAGCACGGAGCCGATCCGCTTCATCGTTCAGGCCGACAATTTTGTCTCGTCCGCGCAGATCGACTATCACGACGGCGAGCGCTATCCGGCTCTCGAACGCGTCGACGGCGCGCCGGATTATCTCGACGACATTCTCAAGCCGCTTACCACGCCGGAAAAAGCACCCGAGCAAAACGAGAAGGCGGAGTAAGAGAAAAAACGCAAAGAACTCCGGCGGGATTGCAATCCCGCCGAAGCTCTCTTGTTTTCGGTTTGATCGTCTCTACTGCACCGACACGTTGACATAGAACGGCAGCGACACCTGGTTCTCGCTGCCGTAAACATTGATGCCCGGCGCCCCACTCGAGGTCGTGCAATTAGCGTTCGGTCCTACCTGCGGTATGCACTGGACTCCCACCTGCTGCGCTGTCACGGTTACTGCGTAGCTACCCGCCGGCGAGGATAACTGCGCTTGCGG
>JASIJW010000125.1:0-11910 GCA_030050035.1 Acidobacteriaceae bacterium
CCTGGGGTCTGGTTGGTATTGGCTTAGCCTCAAAGCGGCTTGCTAAGTCAGTAGGGCGAAGCTTTGTGCAATTTCGGATACCGGAACGGAGTGCGAAAAATGGCGGCATTCAATTCGCCAGGCCCGAACATTGACCGCAAATTTGCTCCAAGCAGCCGCTCTACCACGCCGCAGCTCTCCGTCAATTCATTCCCAAACCCCAGCGAGCAACGCTGGTACGCAGTCTTTACCGTCCCGCAAAACGAAAAAAGCGTTGCCAGACACCTGGAGCTCCGGCAGATTGAAGCCTTCCTTCCCACCTATGAATCGCTGCGCGTGTGGAAGAATCGCCAGCGCGTTAAGCTCGAGTTGCCGCTCTTTCCTTCGTACCTGTTCGTTCGCCTTTGCCGCAGCCAGCGCAGCCGCGTGCTCGCCGCGCCGGGGGTTTTGCGGATTGTGGGCAGCCCACGCGAGCCAATCCCGGTTCCTGACGCAACCATCGACTTTCTCCGCTCCGGCCATTATGCAAAATCGATCGAGCCGTACTCCGAGCTCGTTGTCGGCGAGCGGGTCCGCATCCGCAGCGGCCCCATGCAGGGTCTGGAAGGCGTTCTTGTAAGAAAGAACAACAATCTTCGCTTCGTGCTCACGGTCGATCTCATTAACCGGCATGCCTCGGTTGAAATCGGTGCCGAGAACCTTGAGCCTGTCGCCGCTTGACCTGGCTTTGCGCGGGCCATTCTTGGCCCGGCCAGCACGGCCTGCTTCCAGCCGCAACATATTCCCGCAATATCGGGCAGCGGCATTTTCTCGCCGAGCCTGCTGTTCCATCCCCCTAGTGGTGCGTACCGTAAGTGCGCACCGGTGTGATTCAAGAAAGGGCCGACCAGATGATCAATTTCGAACGACTTGAGAGAGACTTGCCTTCGCTGAAGAAGGAATTCTCCAGCAATAAGCCTTTTTCATTTCTAGCTATCGATGACTTCTGTTACTCCGATAAGATTGAGGCGCTCTTTGAGAAAATACCGGATCCGGTGAAAGAAAACATCGGGCAAAGCAGAGACTACGTCTTTGCAAAAAACAAGTTTGAGAAGAGCAAGTTCCGTGGAATCGATCCGTTATTTGAAGAGATTTATCAGGACCTTATGTCCGACCATTTCCGGAACTTCCTTTGCAGCGTCACGGCGGAGGATGTCTTTGTCGATCCGGAATTCCACGGTGGCGGCCTGCATCAGGGCGGCGCCGGGAGCTTCCTTGACATGCATGCGGATTTTAACTATCACCCTCTTCACAACACATGGTTTCGCAACTTGAATATCCTTCTCTACCTGAATCCGGGATGGAAGAAGGAATATGGCGGCGAATTGAAATTGCGGCGCCTGAACGGCGACGGATTTACAAAGCTCGTTGAGCCGGTTTTCAACCGCTGCGTCATCATGCCGACGCGCGATTTTACCTTGCATGGATACGACAAGATCAGCTTCCCGGAGGGGCATTACCGCCGCTCCCTTGCGACTTACGCATATACGCTGATGGACAAGCCGGTCGAAAAGCAAGTCCGCAGCACGGTCTGGTATCCGGAGCAGGGAGGGATCGGAAAAAAGCTGCTCGGAAAGCAATGGCCGAAATTGGTGAAGCTGAAGACCAGGCTGCTGGGAAGCGCTACAGCCAAAAACAAATAAGCCTCAGTATCTTTCTAGTCCCTTTGCCACACTCGAGCCGCAATTTGTAACCTCCTGCCCCGGGCTGCTGCTTGGTTCCATCGTCGAAGGACAAGGCTCGGCGCAGCCTCAGGCGGGTAGTCCGGGTCTCGATCTTGAGACCGGAGACGACGAAACTTCCTCAACCTCTCATTAAAGTCATGACAATTCCGACCAAAGCATCGCAGCAAACTGCCAAGATTGTGCACGTGGCAGCCCAGCTATTCGCGCGACAGGGCTACCACGGCACGAGCACCCGGGAAATTGCGCGCATTGCTGAAATAAGCGAGAACACTCTCTTCCGCCACTTCGAGTGTAAGGAAGATCTGTTCTGGGCCGCATTCCGTTCCCGGCTGAGCGGCCTTGAGCCGCGCCGTGATCTGCTCGAGAACATTGCCCGCAGCGCTGGCCCGGAGATTGTGCTCCCGCTGCTTTTGGCCCAGCTCGTCGACACCGCCATCCTTAAGCCCGAGCTTCTGCGGCTCATCGCAATCGCCTTCATCGAGTTGAACTGGAAGGCGGCGTCGGTTTGTCAGGAGCATCTGTCGCCGGTCTTATCGGCGATCAACCATTACTTTGCCTCTAGCATTGAGAGCGGAAGGATGCGAAAGCTGGATTCTTCGCTTGTCACCGCGGCCATAGCTGCCACGGTGCTCGTTCATCCGGAATTTTCCAAGCTCATCAGCGGCGTGCATCCTCCTTATGGAGACACGGAGGAGGCCATCCGGGTGCACACCCGGTTCTGGCTGGACGTTCTGTCTCCGCGGGCCATCTGACGGCTTGATCCGGGACTGGGAATGATGAAAGCTGGTCCATTCGCCGGAAAATTCGGCCATCAAGCGACACCAGGTGGGAATGTCCATACAGTTCTCTTCGTCCATTCCGCCAACGACTTATATGGCGCCTCCATGGTTCTGCTCGAGACCGTAAAGGGGCTCGATCGCAGCCGGTTCTCGCCGATCGTAGTGCTGCCGGAAGACACTCGCGACGACGGCGGCCTGGCAGCAGAGCTTGAGAAGAATCAGGTTCCGTTTGAGTTCTGCCAGCTGGCGCCGATGCGCCGAAAATATCTCCAGCCGGCTCGAGTTGCTCGCTATGGTCTAGAGCTCATTCGCGCCGTGCGGCTGCTGGCCCAAATCATTCGCGAGCGGAACGTTGGTCTCGTCCACTCGAATACCCTTACGGTCTGCTCCGGAGCGCTTGCTGCGCGGCTGACAAAGACGCCGCACCTCTGGCATGTTCACGAAATACTGGTGCGGCCTTCCCTGGTAAGGCGCGCGCTCCACTTTTCGGCCTCGCGTCTCTCGTCGACTGTGGTCTGCATCTCCGAGGCGGTCCGCCAGCACGTTCTCAAAGACGAGCCGTCATCTGGCAGCAAATTGGCTGTTGTGCACAATGGATTGCCCCTGGAGAACTTTGTTCCAGTCTCCGACGGATTGTCGATTCGGAGTGAATTCGGCATTCCAGCCGGCGCGCCATTGGTCGGCATGATAGGAAGAATCAATCATTGGAAAGGGCAGTCGGTCTTTGTACAAGCTGCCAAAGCCGTGCTCGCAAGCTTTCCCGGCGCATACTTTCTGGTCGTCGGCAGCGTGTTCGCTGATGAAGTGCAATACCTGAACAACCTCCGGGCACAGGTGCAGCACGCCGGAATAGAAGACCGATTCATCCTCTCCGATTTTCGAAGAGACGTATCGGACATTCTTGCCGCGATCGATGTTTATGTTCACCCTTCGCTGCTTCCGGAGCCCTTCGGCCTGGTCGTGATTGAGGCCATGGCCGCCGCAAAGCCGGTTGTGGCGACAGCGCACGGCGGGCCGCTCGAGATGATTGAAGACGGCATCAGCGGCTATTTTGTTCCGCCTGCAGATCCCGCCGCTCTTGCGGCCAAAATCTGCGAATGCCTCGCCGACTGCGGAGCCAGCCGGGAAATGGGCAAGCGCGCTCAGCAGCGGGCCATGCGCATGTTCCCGCTGAGCCGGTATCTTGACCAGATGCAAACCCTCTACGAACAGGCACTCCGGCCGGCATGAAGAACTGCCCTATACTGCAACAGTTAAACTATTTAGCATCGTTGCGTACCCTCATCACCGCCGATGAAGATCGAAAAATACGTTCGCATCGGCGCATAACCCGAGAAAAGATACCCAGGTGAAAGAAGTCATCGAAGATTTAACTGATCGTCCGGCGGAATTTCCGGCAGGCATCGACAGCTTGCCCGATTCCGAAGACGAAGTTTCGCTCAGCAAGCTGGTGATTGTTCCGTTCAAGCGGAAGCGAACCATCATTGCCTGCGCGCTGGCCGGCCTGCTTGCTGGCATCCTTGCCGCATGGGCTATCGCTCCACGGTACAGGGCGACCGCAATCATCGAGCTGAACGATAGCAAGCAGGGCGGAGTCAGCGCGCTCTCGGACCTTGCTTCTGAAGCCACCGGCGGCGCGGATGAGTTAAAGGTCAAGATGGAGACCGAGATTGCCGTCATCAAGGACAATTCGATCGCCCTGGCCGTGATGAGCAAGGTGGGCATGCTCCGCGTAAACAAGCCGGGCCTGTTCAAGCAGAGCGAGAGCCAGTTCGTTACGCCGGATCAGCTAACCGCCAAGCAGCGTGAAGGTCTGATCGGCGCGTTCGAGGGTCATCTTAAGGTGCAGGAGGTTGAAAACTCCCGCCTGATCTCGATTACGTATACCAGCCGCGATCCGGTCCAGGCGGCAAGGGTGGCCAACCAGGTTGTGGCCGAATACAAGTCCTACCTGCTGAACTCGAACTTCGATTCGTCGAAGGAAGTTTCGCAATGGCTGGCAGACCAGTTGTCGGGACTGGCGGATCGGGTGACAAGCACCGAAGCAGCCGTCGCGCAGTTCGAGCGCTCCCATAATCTCTCCGCCTCCATGGTAGGCGTTGCCACTCTTTCTGGAGGTGGTAGTGCCGCGGCGCCGGGAACAGGCGGCGGGGGCGGAGGAGGAAGCGTCCATATACAGGAGCTCGATCGTCTTTCCGCTTTGAACGAGGAGGTCACGCAGGCGGAGGCCACGCGCCTGGCCGATGACGCCATTTACCACCTCACGGCGACCGAGAATCCCGACGTCATCTCTTCGCTCGGCAACAGCTCAATGCCCGGCATTGCCGAGTCTTCGGTGATGACGCAAGGCAACGGGCTCACACTGCTCAATAATCTCCGCGAGCAGTTGGCGACGGCGAAAGTCGCTTATGCGGATGCGGCAACCAGGTATGGAACCAAAAACCCGCACCTGATCGAAATTCAGAACCAGATCGACTCCCTCAACCAGCAGATCCAGGCGGAAATGGAGAAGATCAAGCAGCGCGCCAAGAACGACCTCACGCTGGCCGAACAAAATGAGAGCGCCCTGAAATCCGCCTTCAATGCGCAGTCGGCAGTCACCAGCAAAATGAACGACGACATTCTCAAGCTGGGCGTCCTCATGGAGCAGGCGAATTCCAGCCGCGAGCTCTACGACCTGCTCTACGCCCGGCTTCAGGAAGCGAATATCGACTCCGGCAGTAAAGCAACAAATGTGACGGTTGCCGACCCGGCCCGAACGCCGGGCAATCCGTGGATGCCCCAGCCCACCCTGTTTGCTGCCGGCGGACTTTTTGGCGGCCTCTTTTTCGGTATCGGGCTCGCCTTCCTGCTTGAAAGCCAGGACGATACGGTTGCCGACAGCTTCGAAGTCGAGGCCTTGACGAATCTGCCGGTGCTGGGCCTGGTTCCCTTTCACAAACCCGAATCGCGCCGCATCACTGCCGGCGCTCTGGCCACCGAAACCAGCCCTTTCCTGGTTGACCCCGAGAGTCCGACTGCCGAATCTCTGCGCAGCATCCGTTCCGGCCTTCTTCTCTCCGGCATCGGACGCAGACTGAGGGTCATCGCCTTTACCAGTGCGCTGCCCGGCGAATCCAAGTCCTATACCTGTTACAGCCTCGGCCTCGCCTTTGCAGCCACCGGGCGCAAAGTGCTCATCATCGATGCTGACCTCCGCCGCCCCCAGCAGCACGCGCTCTTCCGCACCGGCCGCGGCCAGGGGTTGGTCGATCTTCTCGCCGACATGGCCACATTCGACGAGGTGCTGCAGCCGCACCCCATTGAGCCCAACCTGACGCTTATTTCCGCCGGACGCCAGTCTCCTCTGGCCTCTGAAATCCTGGGCTCAGGCGAGATCGGCAAGGTGGTGGAAACCGCGCGCGAGCGCTATGACGTGGTTTTCGTGGACAACGCTCCGGTTCTTCCTGTCGCCGATGCCATTGTCGTGGGCACTTACTGCGATGGTGTCATCGGCATTATTCGCGCCGGCAAGACCTCGCAAAAAGCGGTGCGCCGCTTCATCCAGTCGCTCGCCCGTAACCGTGTCCATATTCTTGGCATGGTCATCGGCGCGGTCGATATGTCAGCAACCGAATATCGGAGCGTCTATGGTTACAACGTTCAGAGTTATTATGGCGAAAAAGTCTAAATCGTCCTGCGCCGTTGCCGCGCTTATGGTTGCTCTCGCCTCCGGCACTGCATTCCTGGCTGCTCCGGTGCAGGCGCAAACCTCGCAGATAGGCGGCGCCTCATCGCAACAGCCGTTGCCGGCCCAGGCAGCAGCTCGGGGGGCGCAGGCCGGCCAAGGTTCGGGCCCCGTTGTGCTCCCCAAGGACTTCGCTGACCTTCGCGTCGCGCCCGGCGATCTGCTCAGCGTCAAGGTTTACGACACGCCGGAGATGACCGACAGCTACCGCGTCGACCAGGCCGGCAATATCACGCTCCCGCTCTGCGGCAAGGTGAGCGTGCAGGGAATGAGCCTGTCGGACGCGGCCGCACAAATTGAGGCCGCACTGAAAAACGGCCAATACCTGGCAAACCCGCAGGTCACAGTGGATGTGGAACAGTACGCCGGCCAGTACGTGACGGTGCTCGGTGAAGTGGCCAGTCCCGGCCGCGTGCAGTTGATCGCTCCCACTACACTGGGCGAGGTGCTCGCCGAAGCTGGAGGCGTAACCCCGCTGGCTGGCGGCACCATCAGGATTCGCCACGGACAGGGCGACAATGCAACCGAAGAAGATCTGCCCTTCTCGCGCAACGAGAGCACTCGCGGGACCGCTGCCGCGATCATCCGCCCCGGCGACTTCATCACCGTGAACCGTGTGGGCGTCGTGTATGTGCTTGGCGCCGTCAACCACCCCGGCGGGTACGTCATGCAGGAGGACGGCAAGTTGAACGTTGCCGAGGCGCTCGCGCTCAGCGGCGGAACGCAGCTCACGGCCAATACCAACGGCCTGCGCGTCATTCGCCGCATGCCCGACGGCACAGTGCTCAATTTTGCTCTCTCCTACAACGGAATCGCGGATGGCAAGCAGGTCCCAATGGCACTCGAGCCTGAGGACATCGTCTATGTGCCCATGAGCAAGTTCAGGGCGACTTTGGCCGATACCCAGGGGATCCTCTCCTCTGCCGCATCGGCGAGCATCTACATCGCAACCCGCTAAATCAATCCGGGCTGCAGGTCGGCTATACATGCGCCGCGAAGCCCTTCAACGGCTTCCGCGGCCAGCGAGCAAAAAGGGGCACCAAGCGCAACATGAAGACAAGCGAGCCTGAACGCAAGCCGTCGGGCCCTTTTCTGCTGCGCGCCCTGCTTCGCGCCCTCGCGGGCCGCGAGACATGGGCTCTCACTGACCAGGCGGTCGTCAGCGCAACCAATTTTCTCACCAACGTGATGCTGGCCCGCTTCATGGGCCTGCGCGAGTTTGGCATCTTCGCTCTCGCCTGGATGTCGGTGCTGTTCGCCAACAGCATTCAGTACGCGCTCATCATCGCTCCCATGATGAGCATCGGGCCCAAACAGGAAGAGCACGACCGCTCGCGCTACTTTGGCGCCGTCTTTTTCCAGGAATTTGTCCTGGCGCTCGTCTGCTTCATCCTCGTTTTCGCCGTACTTCTTACGTCGAGCCGTTTCTTTTCTCACGTCGATCTCCACCATCTCGCTCTGCCCCTCGCCGTCTCCGCGCTGGCCTACCAGGGTCAGGACTTTATCCGCCGTTACTTTTTCTCCATCGTGCAGAATCGTTGCGCGTTCGTCGATGACCTGATCAGCTACGCTCCCCAGTTGCCGATCATTTTTCTGCTTCACCGCTGGGGGCACCTGAACAGCACTACCGCCCTTTGGGCGATGGCCGGCACCTCGCTGGTCGGCCTCGCCGCCGGATGGCTCTGGATCGAGCCGCTCAAGTTCGAGTGGCAGGCGATCAAGTCCGTCTCCCAGCGCCATTGGAAGATCTCGCGCTGGCTGACCGGGTCTGCGCTGCTCCAATGGACCTCCGGCAATCTATTTATCGTGGCCGCACCCGTTTATTATGGCGCCGCCGCCGCCGGTGTCCTTAAGGCTTCGCAAAACCTCATGGGAGTCACGCACATCTGGTTCCAGGGGCTCGACAATGTTGTGCCCGCTGAAACCGCCCTGCGTCTGCGCAAAGGCGGCATTGCCTCCATGCTGGCTTATACGCGCTCCATCCTTGCCAAGTGGGGTGGCCTCACTCTCGTGTTCGCGCTCATCCTGGGAGCCGCGCCGGCGTTCTGGCTGCGCCTTCTTTACGGCGCGCAGATGGCCCAGTACGGCTACATTCTGCGGCTGTTCGCGCTGCTCTACGTGATGATTTTTGTGGGAGGCCCGTTGCGGGCAGGCCTGCAGGCGCTTGAGTTTACTGCGCCGATCTTCTGGTCCTACATGGCCATGTCCGCGTTCGCCGTTGTATTTGCCGGCCCCGCGGCCAAATGGATGGGACTCAAGGGATCGATGAGCGGCCTCATTGGCACACAGCTTATCTTTCAGGCGATCGTCGCGAGTGGTCTCGTGATACGCTCCCGCAAAATCGCGCGTCAGGAGCATCTTTCGTTGCACTCTCCTGTGACCACACTGTGATTTGCTGCGCCGGGAGTAACCTCGGCCGCGAGCTTACGAATTCCTGATTTAAGCCGGTATTTCACTTAACGAGCCGCAGATTCTGCCAGGCATGCGAATTATTCACATCATTATCGGCAAAGCCAATCCCGAAAGCCTGAATGGCATCAGCAGGATCATTCACGGCATGGCAACGGCACAGCACCGCCAAGGACACCGCGCCGAGATTTGGGGCCTGGCTGATTCTGTAAATCTCACGCCTCGCCACCGCGAGTACGCGATGCGAGTGTTCAAGCGCACGCGAGTCCGTTTTCTGCTTAGCCGCGAACTGCAATCCGCCGTCGATAAGATCGAGCCGGGGACATGGGTGCAATTTCATTCCGGATTCACTCCCGAATATGCCATGATCGCCCGGCAACTGAGAGATCGCCGCATCGCCTACGGCATTTCAGCGCATGGCGGTTATCACGGCGGAGTGCTTAAAAAAAATCCGTTGAAGAAGAAACTCTACTTCGCGCTTTGGGAAAAAAGTTTTCTCGGCGGCGCAGCGTGGGTGCACACGATGGGACCCACTGAAGTCGAAGATCTGCACAAGCTCGTCCCCGGAGTGCGAGCCGTCATGATTCCAAGTGGCCAGGAAGCAATCCCGATCCCGCAACCAGTCTCGGACCCTCGCATTGAACGGCCGTTGACCGGTTATTGCGGCCGGCTCACCATGCGGGTAAAGGGGCTCGATTTCCTCATTCGCGGCTTCTCGGAATACAAGGCGCGAGGCGGCAAGGGCCATCTCTGGCTGATCGGCGATGGAGAGGACCGCGCCGCTCTCGAGGCGATGGCTGCCGAAGCCGGCGCCTCTGGATCGATAAGCTTTCTCGGCGCAAAATTCGGCCAGGAGAAGAACCAGCTTATCGCGAGCGTGGACGCATTCATCCATAGCTCGCGATGGGATGCGCTGCCAACGGCTTGCCTTGAAGCGGCGGCACTGGCCCGTCCGTTGCTCGTAAGCCCCCGCATCAATATTGCGGAATATGTCCAACGGGCCAATGCCGGCCTGCTGCTCGATGAGGCTTCGAGCGATGGAGTTGCGCGGGCACTCGAGCGCGTCGAGGATCTCTATCGCGCAGGCAAACTGCAGGAGCTTGGCGACAACGGCCGCCGCATGATCGAACGGGAATTCAGTTGGGAGGAAAATGCCGCAAGGTTCGTTGCAGCTATCGAAGCATGCGTCGCTTTCGCTTGAGGAATTCCTTTGCGAGCTGAAGAGCGCATTGGCTGCCGAGGGCTTGCCGTTCTGCGTCCTGCGCAACTACTCCGGGTTTCCCACAGCGAACGCGGGAAACGACATCGATCTGCTTCTCGAACCCCGAGACCTGCCCCGTGCAGTTCGCGCACTGCGTTCCATCCACGGCATTCAAGCGATTGCGTTCCTTGAGCGGCCCTACGTGGCCAATCTGTTTTTCCACGGCGTCGCCGCTCACCCGGATTCCGAATCCATCGAGATCGATTTCGATCTCTCGTTGTCCTGGAAGGGCCTGCCGTTCCTTGCGGTCGACGAGGTCCTCAGAAATGCGCGCCCTCGCGCCGCCGGGAAAATTGAATTCCTCATCCCCGCGCCGGAACACGAAGCCATCATTTCGCTGTTCGTGAGCCTGCTCTTGAGCGGGTTCGTCAAGGAAAAATATCTGCCGGGCGTGCAGTCGGTTTTTATCTCAGCTGGGCAGCAAGTTCATTTGGCGCTCGCTCCCCGCTTCGGAGATGCCGTCAGCCGGCAGGTGATCGATGCAGTTATTTCAGCCGACCGCAGCCGCATCCGGAATTGCATCCGGCCATTGCGGAGAGCGCTTTTGCTGCGCGCCTTTTGCCGGCAGCCCGCACAAACTTCCCTGGCTATCATCCGGCACTATAGCCGGGAACTCTGTGTGCGGTTCTCGCCTTCGACTGCGACTGACATTGCCATCGCAAGCGCGGACGAGGCACTCAGGACCGGTGTGATAACTGCACTCACGCCAATGCTGCAGCCGGCGACAGTCTTGCTTGAAACGCAAATCTGCCCTGCCGGCCAGAAGAATATCGATGCCTCCGGGTCTTCTTCCCGCATTCGAATCTACCCCATGTTACGGTGCATTATTTCCGGGTGGATTCAAAAATTCGTGCCGAAGAAGCATCTCACGTTGCGCCTCCATGCCAATCGTTGCTTTGATTGGCTGGTGCCGCAAAAAACATGGCGCAGTTCGCGTCTCGGATGGCTCGCAAGGCTCGCAAACCGGCTGTCGCCCTCGCCTGATCTGCTGATAGTTCTCTCCTTCGCCGATTCCGCGCCCAACCCGGCCGGCGCGAAACCTGCGCGAGAAAAGCCGCGCCGCGTGATGCTCGATTCAAGCCGGTCCATTGCCCAGCTGGCAGAAGAAGCCTACGCGGCCATTCTTGCTTTGCTCGCCGAAAAGGCCGCGAAGCGGATTCGCCGTTTCGCCTGAAATTCCGCGCCGGTGCGCCACGATTGCAGACCCACAAGGAAAATCAACGTTGAGAATCGTTTTCATGGGGCCGGACGGAGCCGGCAAAAGCTCCGTCATCCGCGGGCTCATCGCGCGGCTCGCGCAATCCGGCCACTGCGTCACTGTGCGCCACCTCAAGCCGCGCATCGTCATGCCGGAGCTGCGCGACAACCCAGGCTCCATCGTCGTCGATCCGCACGGCAAGCCCGCGCGCTCAGCCCTCCTGTCGCTGGTCAAAATCGTCGTGTGGCTGGGCGAAGAATGGTATGCGCGGCTCTTTCGCGAATCAAAACAGGCGCTGCTCATATGCGATCGCTGCTATCACGACCTGCTCGTCGATCCTGTGCGTTATCGCTTTGGTGCGCCGTTGTGGACAGCCCGGCTCATCGGCGCGCTCATGCCGCGTCCCGCTCTCTGGATTCTGCTCGATGCCCCGCCTGAAGTGTTGCGCTCGCGCAAGCAGGAGGTCGCAGTCGAAGAGACCGCGCGGCAATGCCACGCCTACCGCAGTTTCGTTCGTACCCGCTCCCAGCACGTTATCGTCGACGCTTCGCGTCCGCTGGACGAAGTCATCTCTCAAGCCGAGCGCGCCGTGCGCAGCCGGGTTCTGCGTGAAGCTCCCGCCGAATTTGCAAACTATGCGTAACGCGGGCCGTCTCTACCAAGCCGAATCCGCCGCCTCAACGCATCTGGCGCTTTGCTGGCGCGGCCGCCTGCGCTATGTCGTCCCGCGCAGCCGCCGTGCGCAGCGTGCTGCCTGGCAGTTTTTTCATCCTGGCCGGATCCGTCTCGTCCTTAAGCTGATGACGCGTATGCCGCGTCTCCTCGGAGCGATG
>JASIJW010000126.1:0-10912 GCA_030050035.1 Acidobacteriaceae bacterium
ATTCCGGTGGCCGCGCCCAGCGCCAATCTCTTTGGCCATACAAGCCCCACAACGGCGGCGCATGTGCTCGAGGATCTTGACGGCCGCATCGATGCCGTGCTCGATGCGGGGCCCACGGAGCATGGAGTGGAATCCACGGTGCTCGATCCCACCAGGTCGCCGATGGTGATTTACCGGCCGGGCGCGGTGACAGCCGAGCAGATTCGCGCGGTCGCCGGACCGGTGGAGCTATACCGCGAAGCTTCCGCGCCAGCCGCCGAGCCTGCAGACGCACTGCCTGCGCCGGGCGTAGGGCTGCGGCATTATGCCCCTCATGCGCGGCTCATCCTGGTGGAGGCCGAGGCCGCCGAACTTGCCGCTTGCCTGGCCGCGCAGGCGCGTAAATACTTTGGCAAAAGGCTGGGAATCATGCTTCCGGCAGGAATCGAGGAGCGCGAAGAGTTCGCCGGCGCACGGCTTTTCCACTGGGGCCGCTGGGACTCGCCCGACGCGATGGCGCGTGAACTTTACGCGGGACTACGGCAGCTCGACGGCGATCAATGCGAGGTGATCCTCTGTCCGCTACCGCCTGAGCAGGGAATTGGCGCCGCCATACGTGACCGCCTGCGCAAGGCCGCACGGGGATAAAGCAGGGAGTGAGTAAGCAGGGTCGCAAGGGAGCGAGCCAGCGAGAAGGGTGTCAAAGAAGCAAGCCAGCAAGCACACCTAGCAAGGAAGTCCCTGCGCTTTGGCCTTCCCGCTCCCTTGCAACTGCAAGGATGGCTCGCTCCCTGCCTTATTGTCCCGTATCGCCCAGTTTGTACATGTACTTGATGGCGGATTTGTAGATCAGCGTCTTGCCCCGGCCGCGCACCTTGATGGCATTGCGGTCATACCACTCGATGCAGCCCTCCACATGCTCGCCATCCTCGAGCACCACCACCATCGGCGTCTGTGACTGAATCTGCTTCTGCAGATAGAACAGTTCCGCATGGCGGTTAGGTGCGTCCAGGTCCTCGGGCTGGGCTGAAAAACGTAAAGGCATAGGAGCGGGGATTTCCCTCCGCATCCGGCTGAGGGGCCGGAAAAAATCGACGCTGCTTTCGCGGTGTCTTGCGGGCAGAATAGATGAAATGCTCATAAGAAAACAACCCTCCCTGCTCAAAAAGTGGTGGCGCGCCCGCGTTGAGCTGAGCGCGGAACCTAAGCAGCCCAGGGAAAACCCGACCGGACCATTCAGGCCGGAAACCGTGCACGAGAGAAGAAAATCCACATCCAGACCGCTATTGCGGAAACGATCCTGACAGGAAAACCCTTCTGCCCCGTATACATGGGAGCTACTGATACCAGGAGAGATGCCGCAGCAGGTGTGGAGGTTGCACCCAATTGACCCGGATGCGCGATTGACCACGACGATTTGCCCGAGGGCAAGCGCAGATTGAGGGAAAATCCTAGGTTGGGCTTGGGTCGATTCAGCCGCGGCCTGCACTGGCGGACAGGCCGACGGCCATCGCGTCCAGCGAGAGCGAGCGCAGCAGGTTGCGCCGCATGCCTTGCTCCACCTGAGCGAGCGCGCGAGCCGCGCCGTCGATCCAGTCGATACTGACGCCCGCGGCCATCCGCTCCAGCTCGCCCTGGATATCGATGTTACGGATAAACGCAAGCGTTCCAGCGAGGATGAGCAAAAGGTCCTCAACCAGGCTGCCGAGAGCGCGCAGCAGATTCTGCGTCTTTTCCTGGCCTTCAGCGCCGGCACGGTAGGTTTCAGTGGCGCGGAAGAGCTGCGAATAGTCTGGCTCCTTCAGCGCAGTGTGCAGCACGACGAGCGCATCTTCGCGGCTGGCGAGATACGTCGCCAGATCGAAGCCCAGTGCCCGTCCAACCGCTCCCTCCGCCAGGCGGGCCACCAGCGCGCGATCGCGTTGCTTCAGCTCTGGTCGGCGTGCGGCAAGCAGCGCCTCAATCTCCTGCGGCGGGATCGCGCCCAGCCGGTGAATCACGGCGCGCGAGCGGATGGTTGGCAACAGCTCCTGTGGGTTTTCCGTGAGCAGCACCAGCGTGGTGTGCTCGGGAGGTTCTTCCAGTAGCTTCAGCAGGCTGTTCGCTGCCTCCTTCATAAAATTCGAACAGGTGAAGATGGTGATGGCTCTTCGCGCCTCGGCTGGCGGGCGATAATAGGCCGCGTGGATCACCTGGCGCACCTGGCCCAGCTTGATTAGCAGCTGCGGCGGGTCGGGTGGCACGATCAGGACATCGGGATGCGTCTGAACGAGGATGCGCGTCTCGCGCTTGTCGGTTTCGCGCAGGTCTTCGCGCGCGGCGACGGCTGCTTCCACGCGTTCTTCCAGGTTCGCCGCCTCTGCGATGCGCGTGCAATTGGAGCACGTGCCGCAGAAGTCCGGCAGACCGTCGGTTTCAGTGGGATTCAGGCAATTGACCGTTTGTGCCAGCATTAGAGCCAGCTTGTACTTGCCAGCGCCGCGGGGCCCGGCCAGGATGAGTGAATGAGGAAACCGCCCGGCGCGGATGGTTTCGCGCAGGTGCGTGACGGCGCCCGTGTTGCCCAGAAATTCCTGAAAGCCCACGAATTGAGGATAGAGCATTGCGGCTGCGGCCGGAGCCGGACTGGAGGCGCGAAATGCTGAAAAAACCGGGCCGCGGGTAGAATAAAAGAGGAGGATCTCTCCTAAATTGCGCCGAGTGTACATGGACGCGAACGCTACCACGCCTCTTGCCGCGGAGGTGATGGAGGCAATGCGTCCTTATTGGATGGAGCAATTTGGGAACGCATCCTCGATCCATCGAGATGGCCAGCAGGCGCGGACGGCCGTGGATCGGGCACGGGAGACGCTGGCCGCGTTCTTCCATTGCCATGATTCGGAGGTGGTCTTCAACTCCGGCGGCACGGAGGGCGACAATACGGCGATTTTTGGCTTGCTGCGGCCGGGCGATCACTTCATCACCACCTCGATTGAGCACTCGGCAGTGCTGCGGGCGTCCGAGCGGGTGGCCGATCGCGGCGTTGCTGTGACGTTCGTGGCTCCGTTGTCGAATGGGCTGATTAAGCCGGAGGCGATTCGCGCCGCTCTGACGCCGCGGACAAGGTTGATCAGCGTAATGCTGGCGAACAACGAAACCGGAGTGCTTCAGCCTGTGGAGGAGATTGGCAAAATAGCCGCGGAGGTGGGAGCGTACTTTCATATTGACGCCGTGCAGGGCGCGGGCAAGGTGCCGCTGGATGTGCGCCGGTTCGGCTGTCATCTGCTGTCGATCAGCGCGCACAAGATTTACGGGCCCAAGGGCGTGGGCGCCATGTACATTCGCCGCAAGACACCGATTGAAGCGCTGATAGTGGGCGGAAGCCACGAGCGGCGTCAGCGCGCCGGCACGGAAAATGTTCCCGGCATCGTCGGGCTGGGCAGGGCAGTGGAGTTGGCAATGGAGAGCCTTGCCGATGGGGCCGCCGTCGGGAGTATCGCCCGGATTGCCGCGCTGCGCGACCGTCTGGAGGCGGGAATCCTCGCGACTACCGGAACGCGGGTAAACGGCGCAGGCGCGCCACGCACGGCGAACACGACCAACATCCATTTCGACCAGGTAGAGGGCGAGTCGCTGGTGATCGCGCTCGATCTGAAGGGCGTTGCGGTGAGCGGCGGATCGGCGTGCCACTCTGGCTCTACGGAGCCGAGCCACGTGCTCATGGCGATGGGTCTCGATAAGAACTCTGCGCGAGCGAGCCTGCGGTTCAGCCTGCTGCGCACGGCAACTGAGGCCGATGTGGATTACGCGCTGCAGGTTGTTCCCGAAGCCGTGGAGCATCTGCGGGCGCTGGCGCCGGCGTGAAGAACAGCAAGAAGCTGACAGTCTACAGCGGACAGTTTTGTGGCTGCCTGCTGTTAGCTGAGAACTGAGAAATGTGAACTGTGAATTCTGATACCACCATCGCCGTCGCCATGTCCGGAGGGGTTGATTCCTCTACGGTGGCGGCTATCCTTGCCCGCGGCGCGGACGGCTCCGGTGAGCCGCACAATGTCGTGGGACTTACGCTGCAGCTCTGGGACCAGACGCGGTTGGCGGGCAAGCACGGCATTCCCGATGCGCCCAAGGCCGGCCGCTGCTGTTCGATCGATGACGTCTACGACGCGCGCCGCGTCGCCGAGCACCTGGGGATTCCGTATTACGTCGTCAACCAGGAGGAGCGGTTCGAGCGCGATGTGGTGCGGCCGTTCGTGAGCGAGTATCTGGCCGGACGTACGCCGATTCCTTGCTCGCTGTGCAACGACCACATCAAGTTCGACCAGTTGCTCAAGACGGCGCGGTCGATAGGTGCAGCGCGGATTGCGACCGGCCACTACGCGGTGAATGAGTATGACCCTGCGCGAAAGCGCTGGATTCTGAAGCGGCCGGCGGACCTGGCCAAGGACCAGACGTATTTCCTTTTCGGGCTGACGCAGGAGCAGCTTGCGCACACGCTCTTCCCGCTGGGGCACATGACAAAGCCCCAAGTGCGCGAAGTGGCTCGGCAGCGCGGGCTGCGGCTGGCCGAGAAGCCTGATTCACAGGAGATCTGCTTCATTCCCGGCGGAGACTACAAGCAGTTCATCGCGGCGTATCTTGAGGAGCAGGGCGAGCAGGCGCCGGAGACGGCAGGGGAAATGGTGGCTTCGAACGGCGAGGTGATCGGCCGTCACGACGGCATCTTCAACTTCACCGTGGGCCAGCGCAAGGGGCTGAAAGTGGCTTCGCCCTCGCCGCTCTACGTGATTAATATCGATCCGGCGACCCATCGCGTGACCGTGGGCGCCGACGCCGAGCTTGCGACGCGCACCGTGCGCGCGCGCCGGCTGAACTGGATCAGCATCCCGGAGCTGACCGGGCCCATGCGCGTGCGCGCCAAGATCCGCCACCGGCATGAACCCGCGTGGGCGACGCTCGAGCAGGCCGGCGCAGATGAGTGCACAGCCACCTTCGACGAGCCGCAGCGCGCGGTAACGCCCGGGCAGTCCGCTGTCTTCTATGACGGTGGCGAGGTGGTGGGCGGAGGATGGATCGTTTAGCGTAAGCCCGCGTATTTGGCGCTTAAAACAACGAAGGCTCCGGAAAAATTCCGGAGCCTTTTTGCTGCAAGACGGAAGGGCTTGATTTACGGCCGGTAGGAGCCCGCTGTGCCCGCAGCACGTGGCTCGGGGACGCTTTCCCCATCCGAGTAGAGCGGCGCGGCAGACTTCGGCACCCGCGGACGATGCTCTCCATGAGGCTCGATCAAGCTTTCGACGACCGCCTTTACCGAGGCGACGATGCCGGTGAGCTGACGCATGGGCCTGGCGACGGTATCGGAGACGAAGACGCCGGCCCGCTCTACGCGGTCGAAAACCGAGGTAAGCATGCTGTCTACACGGTTGGCCTGATAACGGGTACGGTCGATGATGTCATTTGCCGCTGACTGAATCTCCGCCGTCTGTTCGCGCAGGCGCCTCGATATGACGGTGAAGTCATTAGCTGTGTCCTCAAGCCTGGGGGCGATGTTCTGCAGCAGGTCGCGCGTCTTCAGGATGAGCGGCATTAGAGCGGAGCGGTAATGCTCCAACTCTTCCTGCACGCGCTTGACGGCCTTGCGTATCGTCACCAGCAGGGCGATGACGAATAGCGTTTGCAGCAGTAGCGCGAAGGCACCGACGGCCACAATGGCGAGCAACAAGTTTTGCGTATTGGTTGACATTGCAGCACCTCGTGCAAAGGTGATCCCGGTGTCGGAACTGGAGCGGAGCAGGAACAGAAAACGATCGTATAAGTTCGGGGAAAAACAATCAACCCGGAGCCGGCACCGAGCCGATCCGCAGCTTCACCCCTTGCTCGTCTGCGGTCGCCTTTGGTCGCGCAACCCCGGGCATGAGAAAAGGCAGAGTGTCCTCGGCCGATGCCGGCCGAGGACCGAGGCTACTCAGTACTAGTCAGCCCCGCCGGTTGAGGCTTTGTAGGCTTCGCGGCCGGCATCCACGGCTGCGCTCACACGGTTGGAGTGTTCTGAAACCAGGTTCTTGCCACGCTCCACAAACTCCTCCCACTGGGCCCGTCCGCGATCGATAACCTCGCGGCCGCGATCAACGTAGTCGCTCATCTGGTCCTTGCTCTTGTCGATGAAGGTGCTCACCTGTTCCTTGCCCTTGTCGACCATCGATCCCATGTTTTCGGCGGCCTGGCGGCCACGGTCACGCAAATACTCGGCGCCGTCGCGCGCGCCTTTCGCGATCTCTTCCCGGGTTTCACGGCCGCTCTTGGGCGCATAAAGAACGCCCACCAGTGCGCCCATGCCCAATCCCGCCAAAAACCATGCCATTCCATTCGACCTGTCTTCTGCCATGATCAAACTCTCCTTTCGCGGAGCTCCAGAGGTTGCCTGCGCGTTCAAGCGACTCCAGTTTACCGCAAAACCTTTGAAATTGCTGGCCTTCTAAGGGGCCGTCGCAAACGCGCAAAACAATTACACAACGACCTCTCCCGGTTGGACGCCGAGGTGTTACGGCGAGTTGCAAGCGGAAACATTGCGCAGCGCCGCTCCACTGCAGAGGCCTGCACCCGCCAATGGAACAATCGTCAGCGACATCAGCGAGCATCAGTGGCAGCCGCAGGTGCGGGCCAGAACTTCGGCAAAGTGCAGCGCCTCACGCGTCCCAAGTTGTGCGATCTGCTCGCGGCAACTGAAGCCGTCGGCAAGCACGATGGTCATGGGACCGGCGGATTGTATAGCGGGCAGCAGGCCATCTTTGGCGATGGTCTTCGAAATCTCGAACTTGCCGGCTTCAAAACCAAATGCGCCAGCCATTCCGCAACAGCCGGCCTGGATGGCCTCAACTTCGGCTCCGGCCTGACGCAACAGCGCGATCTGGCTCTCCGGTCCGCCGAAGACAGCCTTGTGATGGCAATGGCCGTGGACGAGAATTTGAGCGCCGCGCAGGCGGTCCGGGGCAACAAAATGAGG
Source organism: Acidobacteriaceae bacterium (assembly GCA_030050035.1). Taxonomy (GTDB): domain Bacteria; phylum Acidobacteriota; class Terriglobia; order Terriglobales; family Acidobacteriaceae; genus Telmatobacter. The sequence continues at coordinate 6,959 of JASIJW010000126.1, forward strand.
CGCGTGCTGCGCGAGCCAGTCGGCCAGCAGCCAGACATGTTCGCTCATGCGCCTGGCGCGGTCGTCCTCTGGGAAAAGCTCGAGCAACTCGTTTTTGAAGACGCTGGCGCAACTTGGCTCGAGGAAGATAAAAGGCATGCCGGCGTCGATCTGCGGAGCCATGCGCTCGAGCACGTTGGCAAGGTAGGAGCGGGCGGCGGATAGAAAGCCGAAATCGTAGAGCGGGCGTCCACAGCAGATGTGCCCCTGTGGGACCTCGACGGCGACGCCGACCTCGCGCAGAACCGTTTCCGCCGCGGCGAGAGTTCGTGGATGGTAGTAGTTGTTCCACGTATCGGGCCAGAGCAGAACCCGCCGTCCCGGCGAGCGCGCTTCGCGAGAATCGGCTGAAGGCGATGTTCCCATCGTCCTTGTACGTTGGTAGCTTCGCAATGCAAGCTCTGGCAGACTGCGCTGTGGCGCAACGCCGGCGATGCGCTTGATGATGGGCGAGGTGAGCGGGCCGTTGAGCACTGCGTTGGTGAATCGCGGCGCAAGGGAGCCAAAGCGCGCCAGCTTATCCGCAAAGCCGAAGACATAATGTTGCAGCGGGTGCAGGCGGCCCTTGTAGTGTTGGGCCAGGAACTCGGCCTTGTACTGCGCCATGTCGACCTGCACCGGGCACTCACTTTTGCAGGCCTTGCAACTCAGGCAAAGGTCGAGTGCTTCATGCACGGCCGCACTGCGGAAGCCCTCGTTGCGCAGCGAGCCGGCCAGCATCTCCCAGAGCAGGTGCGCTCGGCCGCGCGTAGAGTGCTGTTCCTCGCCGGTGGCGCGGTAACTGGGACACATTACGCCGGGCCCTGCGCTACGGCATGCGCCAACGCCAACGCACCGCTCGGTCGCGCGCTCGAGCGACCCCTCATCGGCGGTGAAGGCGAAATGCTTTTGCGGCTCGCGCGCAGGATTTATGACACTCAGCGTATCCCTCAAATTTTCGGCTGGATCGTAGACCCGGACCGCGTCCGAAACTTTGCCGGGATTCATGCGGTTATCCGGATCCCATAGCGCCTTGAACTCGCGGAAAGCTTCGACCAGTTCCGGCCCGAACATTTTGGGCAGCAACGCCGCGCGCGCCTGACCGTCGCCGTGCTCGCCGCTGAACGAGCCGCCGAAGGAAACGACCACGTCCGCGGCGCGATCGATGAACTCGCGGAATTTTCGAATGCCCTCAGCCGAGCGGAAATCGAAGTTGATGCGCATGTGCACGCATCCCTGCCCATAGTGGCCGTAGAGCGGCGAGCGGTAACCGTACTCTTTCATGAGTGCGGTGATGCGTCGCAGATATTGACCGACCTGCTTGGGCGGAACTGCAGCATCTTCCCACCCTTCGAAGCGATCCGGCTCGCCGGGCACAAAGACGATAGCGCCAAGGGCCGACTCGCGCACGTGCCACACGGCCGCGGCTTCTTCCGGCGTGCAGACGTGCGCCACCGGCGGCTGGGGCCATGATTGCGATGCACGGGCGACCTCCTGTGCTTTGGCCTGCGCTTCTTCGCCGGAGTCCGCGCCCAGCTCGACCAGCAGGAAACCGACGCCTTCAGGCAGACGGTCAAGATCGCGCAGTGCCAGTCCTTTGCGACGCATGAACTCGACGAGCAGTGAATCGAAGCCTTCAAGGCCGATGGGCTTGTGCTCGAGCGCGCGCGGAACAGCGTCTGCGGCGAAGAAGTGGTCGTTAAAGCCGAGCACGACGAGAACGCGATGCTGCGGACTTTTCGTCAGGTTCACCTCGGCGCTGACGATATTGACGCAGGTGCCTTCGGAACCGACGAGCGCGCGCGCCACGTGGAAATTGTTCTCGGGCAGCAGCTCGTCGAGGTTGTAGCCGGAGACGCGGCGCGGAATGTGCGGAAATTTTTTGCGAATGAGTCCTGCATATCGATCGCGTAGTTGCCTGAGGCCCGCATAAATCTGGCCGCGTCGCCCGCCGGCGCGGATGATGGCGTCTAGCTCGGCGGGCGTGGTGGCGCCTACGGTCATGCGCGTGCCGTCGTAGAGCACGATGTCGAGGGTCTCCACGTTATCCACGGCTTTGCCGCCGAGCAGCCCGTGCACGCCGCAACTGTTGTTGCCCAGAATGCCGCCGAGGGTGCAGCGCGAGTGCGTGGCCGGGTCCGGCGCGTAGGTGAGGTGGTGCTTTTCGGCGGCCTCGCGCAATCGGTCAAGCACAATGCCCGGCTGAATGCGCGCAAGTTTCGCATTCGGATCGAGAGTAGTGAGTGTGTTCATGTAGCGCGAGTAGTCGAAGACTACAGCTACGTTGACGCACTGGCCGGCGAGGCTGGTGCCGGCGCCGCGCGGCAGCACCGCGGCGCCCGTCGCGCGGCAGGCGGCCAGAGCCGCTTCCACGTCGGCCGCATCGCGTGGGAAAACGATGCCGATGGGTAGCTGCCGGTAGTTTGAGCCATCCGCCGCGTAGAGCGCGCGCGAGCCAAGATCGAATCGGACAAGTTCCGAGTCCGAAGCGCGCAGATTTTTCCTGAGCTGCGCTTCCAACTCGCGGTGGGCAGAGAAGGATTCGTGGCTGAGCGGGGGCTGATTGGTGAGGATCGGAAACGGAGTGCTCACGACCGCATGGTATCGCGGCGTATCCGGGCGCGTCTCAGCGCGAGGGCCATTCCTCGACGACAAGACCCAGGTCATTCAGCCGGCGGATCACGGCCTCCACATTGCGGCGCACAGCTGGGCGGTCCTTGGGGCCGGCATTGGGCGATTCAGCCACGGCGATGACGCGCCCGTAATGCCAAGCTCCGGCGGGGATCGCGACGACAGCTTTGTCGAGGTCGGAGATGCGCAGCTCGAGATCCTGCTCGCGCGCGACTTTGGGACGCAGCAGAGTTCCCTGCGTGACCGTGCTGGGGTTCATATCAGGCATCAGAACGTGCAGCGTGACATACTGCGGGCCGACGGACAGGAAGGGATTTTCCCACTGCGCCGGCTCGTGCACGTCGATATACATGCTCTTGGTGGGCAGCGGAATCTGCGCCAGTTGCGCGCGCTCCTGGTCGAGCTCGGTGGCGTTGGCCTGGGCCTTCTGCTCGGCTTTCTCAGCGTTCTGCGCAACGCCTTCCACCGCCTGCTCTTCCCTGTGGCAGGCGATGAGCAAAAGCGGCAGGAGCAGGCCGAGAGCCAGAATTCCCTTGAATTTCCTGCACGGAGTCACACCCAAAGGATATCAGCAAGCGGGCTCCGGCAACACCGGACGCCGCGACCTGCGGTGATACCATCAACTCGCGTTATTTGAGCAAGTTATTTCGGCAGAATACTTTTGCTTATCCCGCAACTTTGTGGGCAGGGGATTCTGTCTCCCGGGGAGATTTGCTTGCGAACCATCATTTGTCTTTGCTTTGCGGTTTCTGCACCGCTTGCGGTTCCGGCCGCTGGAACGAAGAAGATAGTTCTCAACCCGAGGGCTTCCTTGATAGATGTGGCTGCGCGCCGTGCTGAGCTCGGGCATCCGTCGCCGCGCGTGCAGCAGGCCATTACGCAGCTTGCCGACTGCACGACTATGCCCTTTGTCGAACCGCCGCAAGGGCCGATGCGAATCCCCATGCACTACCTGCATGGCAGCCACGGGCCCATCAATCCGGCCGAGGCTCTGGCAACGGCGGTATACGGCCGGTTCGAGCATCGCGTAACCGCGGGCATGAACCGCTTTGTGGTGACCGGCGACCACGCCGAAGCCCAGTGTGCGCAGAATCAGATCGACGCCTGGGCCAGGGCCCGCGCGCTGCTCGATTACGTGGAGGCGGAACAGCACCAGTCGGAATATCAAACCGAGTGGACGCTGAGTTCGATTGCAATCTCCGAGTCAGTGCTGGTGAATGACCCGAAGCTCGACCCCGCCGAGACGGCACGCGACATTGCCTGGATGGATAAGGCCGCGCATCACCTGATCGAGTGGCCCGGCGA
>JASIJW010000127.1:0-6927 GCA_030050035.1 Acidobacteriaceae bacterium
CCTTCGAACGCTGGGGCGTGGTGCGCGTTTGCCTGCACACCGACGCGCGCAACCGGCGGTCGCAGGCAGCGATCGAGCGCATCGGCGGGAAGTTTGAAGGCGTGCTGCGCGCACACCGCATGGCCGCGGATTTCATTCCACGCGATTCCTACCGGTATTCGATCGTGGCGGCCGAGTGGCCGGAGGTGAAGGAGCGGCTGATGCGGCGGCTTGCCTCGGCCGTCTGATTCTTAGTTCGGCGTTGGTTCAGCGCGCTTCTGCCGGTTCTGCCGTTGTGGCAGTCGCGGTGGTGCGGCCGTTCTCATCAATCTTGCCGAAGATCATCTTGCCGCTGGCCGTCTGCAGCACGCTGGTGACGGAGATCTCCACGGGCCGGCCGATCATCCTGCGCGCGTGGTCGACGACCACCATGGTGCCATCGTCCAGGTAGCCCACGCCCTGGTTGTACTCCTTGCCTTCCTTCAGGATGACGACGCTCATCTTTTCGCCGGGCAGCACTACGGGCTTGAGGGCGTTCGCCAGGTCGTTGATGTTCAGGACCTCGACGTGATGCAGGTGAGCGACCTTGTTCAGGTTGAAGTCGTTGGTGACCACCTTGGCTTCCCACTTCTTGGCCAGCTCGAGGAGCTTGAGATCGACCTCGCGGATTGACGGAAAGTCGTCCGGAACGATCTGCACCTGGAGCGAGCTGTTCGACTGCATTCGCTGCAGCATATCGAGCCCGCGGCGGCCTCTTTGTCTCTTAGACCCGTCGGTTGAGTCGGCGACCACCTGCAGCTCCCTCAGCACGAACTCCGGCACAACGATGATGCCGTCGATAAAGCCGGCCTCGGCGATGTCGGCGATGCGGCCATCGATGATGACACTGGTATCGAGCACCTTGGAGGTGCGCCTCGTGGGCCGGTCGGCGGCAAACAGCGTTCCCAGCGCAGCGGGGTTCAGCAGGTCGCCTTTGTTTGTACCCACCAGCAGGCCCACGTAGGTCATCAGCAGCAGGACAAAAATCTGCAGCACGGCGGAGTTTTCGCGGCTGAGCGGGGCGGTGCGCAGTACCAGGCAGAAGAGCGCCGCGCCAAAGATGCCCAGCACGCTGCCGGCCACCGCGCCGATCAGCCGGCGCAGAGAAAGCGCACGGACACGCAACTCGAAGATGATGACGGCGCCAGCGCCCACAGCTCCCACGGCCGCAGCCAACCAGCCGTTTTGGATTCCGAAGGGATGCAGGAAACAGCAGACTGTGGCGAGGACCACCACAAACAGGAGGCGCAAAAGAACAAGATCCATAAATATGCCTGCTTTCACTGGCGACGAGAGATATGAGCCAGGGTAATAACGATGGGAGTATGACGGGAGTGTCGGCGGTCGTCAAGAAAAAACGCAGCGGCGGTGATGGCAGAATGAATTCTGCCCGCCGGTTGCCATGGAGATTCGCATCGCGCGCAGAGAAAATCCGCAGCTGACGCGCCAGGCAAATTATCTTCCCCTGCAAAGATGAAAGGCGCCGGCATCGGCCGGCGCCTCTGCTGTCAGTCCGGAAGAGATCCGCTGGAGAGCCCGGATCCCACCACCCAGACCATGACAGGCAATCCCACTGGAGGCAAAGCCTCCTTTAAACTCAACCTGCTCAGGTAAACTCAACCTGCTCAGGGGAAAACCTTCAGGAAATGCCGGCTTACGAGGCCTGCGCCAGCTCCTGCGCCAGTCGATGCGCGCCCTTGCGCGGGCCGCGCTTGCGCGCGCTCATCACCTTAACCCGCTCCAGCAGTTCCTGCGGCGAGCAGTTCTTCTTGGCCAGCATGGCATCAGCCACGTGTATCTCGCCGCCCATAGCTTGCGGGTCGCCCAGCAGGATCATGGGAACATGAGGAGCCATCCGCTTGAGGCGCTCCGCCAGTTGCTTTCCATTCATCTGGGGCATCGCAAAATCAATCAGTACCAGGTCCAACTGCAGACTGGGGAAAATGCCGAGGGCTTCCTGGCCGCTCGAAGCTCCATGCACCCGGTAACCGTTGGTAGAGAGCATGAACTTGAGCACTGATAGATCCTGCTCATTGTCGTCGACACACAGAATGACCTTCTTTGGACGCATATTTCTTCTGCAACTGCTCCTTCGCTGAGTTTTTTGTAAGGGCCCCGGGTGTGGACAGGAATTCCCTGCGCCGCTCCGGAAGCGGTGATGCTCGTCATGGGGCATTTCCCGGTGGCCCGGCGGGCTCATGCGGAACCGGCCCCCCCCTGAATTCCGCAACATGGCTACCGAGCGTGCTCAAGCATCCTCACGCCAAATTGGCAGCCTGACTGCGAAGCGCAGCAGACCGGTTTAACGTCAGCTTGGTTTCCTGACGCTCAAGGGGACTCCACAAAAGCGCCTATGGAACTGCTTCAATGAAAGGGAAGATTACGGGCAGCGGGCGAGCAGGAAAAGAGAGAAAGAGAAGCGAAGAAAGGGTTGAAAACCAAACTGAAACATTACGAAAGGACCTAGGGTTAACACCTGGTTACATTTGCCCTGTTGAAGGTTTGTTGAAAGATTGTGCATCAGGGCAGGAAAAGCCGCCCGATTGCCACAAGAACAGTGCTGCCTCCGACACGGACATCGGTGACCCTGCCGTCAACCACCCGTGCCAAAAGGTAAAGATCGCTGGGCCGGCCGATCTCCACGCCCTGGCGCAGATGAATCTTTTGCTCCGGTGCGGCCGCGCCACGGCTGACGAGGTAAGCGATGGCGCATCCCGCGGCTGAGCCGGTGGCCGGATCTTCGCCGCCATAGAACTGCATCCGCGCTCTCCAGCTCTGCCTGCGCCACTGCGTGGAGCCTTGGCTTTGGTCAGGTGAAGGGGCAAGGAAATAAAACCACCGCGCGCCGCGCTCGCGTAGCCACGGTGTAGCGGCCTGCTGATCGACCCGCAGGCGAGCAAGCGCGTCGACCGAGCGCAGCGCCACAATGGCAAATGCGGCGCCGGTGGAGACGACTTGCGGAGGCAATGCCGGGTCCAGATCGCCACGCTCAAGGCCGGCAAAATTCGCGACGGAAGCCGGATCAAGTTCTGCGCCGAACTCGGGATCGCGCTGCGTCATAACGCCCTCGCCGAGGGTGCCGTTCCGTCCCTCGAATGCAAAGCGCACCGGCACGGCGCCCGCATTGAGCGCCAGCGTGACCGTATCCTGCCCGGCGACAAACCCAGCCACAGAATTGACTGTTTCGGGCGCGTACGTCCTCAGAATGGCGGCCGTGCCCAGCGTCGGGTGCCCAGCGAAGTTCAGCTCCTCCTGGGTGGTGAAAATGCGCACGCGCACGCCTTCCTCGCGCTCAACGGCCGCCGGGCGGCGCTCGATAAACGTAGTCTCGGAAAGGTTGAACTCGCGCGCAATGGCCTGCATACGATCTGTGCCGAGGCCGCAGGTGTTCATCACCACAGCCAGCGGATTGCCGGTCAGCGGAGTTTCTGTGAAGACATCGACTACGAAGTAGTCGAGCTCGGTTGGGTCAGGCATACCGTCAATATGCGCCAGCGGAGCAAAACGATTCAGCCCTCAACTGTCTGGCCGGTCTTTTTCGGGACTGAAAAAGCAGGACCACGATTGGTTGCGGATCGCGGCCCCAAGCTATGGGGAAGGAGAATGGGGAAGCTTCGAAAAGTCCCGGTAGATATCTTCAGCGGCAACGCGCTCGCGAGCGGAAAAATCAGGCGACGGATTACCGCTTGCGCGTTCTGGCGTGGTCGAGGAACAGGCGCATGCGCAGAGCCTCGGCGCGCTCAGCGGCCACCAGCCGCAACTGCCGGCGGACGTGATCGCCGTCGGTGAGCGATTCAAGCGTCGCCTCGTCGCGAACGGCGTCTTCTTCCAGGCGCTTGATGCGCTCTTCAATCATGCTGCGGAAACGGGGGCTGATTTCGTAGGATTCCAGTACCTCGCAGTCGATTCTCATGCGGACACCTCGGGAGCAGATGGGAGAAGCGGCTCGGAGATTTTTTTCTCCGGCCTCTCAAGTTTTTCCTACCTGCGCCGATAGTAGGCGATGCGCCGAATCGCGCGCCAGATTACGCGTTTGCATTCGCTGGTAATCCGTTGGTAATCGCTTTGTCCCGAAATAAGACAGAATTGGAATCCGCGACCGCTGGTTGATCGCGGATTGAACAGACTTGTCTCGAAACGAGACAAGCGATGTACACCCGCCGGACGGACACTCACCGGACGGACTGACCAGGCGAACTGAATTGGGGGCGCCGGCTGGTTTACTGGTCTACTGGTCGCTGCCCGGCTGCGGAGCCATGGCGAAGTAGCCCTTGCGTACCTGCACCTTGTTGCCATCGCCGCATTGCACGGCGATGTGGCGGAATGTGCCGTCGAGCTTCTTGTTGGTGGATGAGTAGCTTGCCACGTACTGGGTGCGCAGCTCGTCCTCGATCTGTTCGAAGGCGGCGCGCAGCTTGTCGCCGTTGTTGCCCACGTCGATGATCCGGCCGCCGGTCTCTTCGGCGATGCGCTTGGCGGCCGAGTAGCCGGTGTAGGCCATCCCCTGGCTCCAGTACATGGCCCGGTCGGCGATGAGGATCACGTACACGATGACGTTGTTCCGCTGCGCGGCGGCAATGGCGTCGCCGATCTTGGTTTTGCTTCCCTCATCCTCGCCGTCGGTGAGGATGATGATGGCCTTGCGGCCGGTCTCCTGGTTCAGCTTCTCGGTGGAGGCCAGATAGACGGCGTCATAGAGCAGCGTGCCCTTGGGATCGCCCTGCGTGGGTACGGGGCCGCCGCCGAGGCCGGGAATTCCGCCCGCTCCGTTGCCGCCGGCGTCGTTGATCTGCGCCTTGTTCATGGCGTGGGCCAGCTCGCGCGGGTTATTGGTGTAGTCCTGCAGCAGATCGACATTGACATCAAAGGAAACTAGAAACGCCTCGTCCTTCGTGCGCAGAACGCGGTCGAGGAACTGCGACCCGGCGTCCTGTTCGAGCGGCAGCACGCGATACTGGCTGCCCGAGGTGTCAAGCAGGATGCCAAGCGTAAGCGGCTGGTCGGTTTCGGCCACGAAATTCTTGAGCGTTTGCGGGACTTTGTCCTCGAGAACGTTGCAGTCGCTCTTCGTCAGGTGCGGAACCAGGTTGCCGTTCTTGTCCTTGACGGTAAAGAACAGATCGACGAGGTTTACGTTGACCTTGAAAGTGGCGACGGACTGGTCATTGGCCGGCTGAGCCGGCGCGTGGCTCACGGGAGGCGCATCCGGTGAAGGCGCAAGCTGGGCTGAGCCCGGCACAGCTAACCACGGCACGGCAAAAAGGAAAGCGATATATCCCCAGCGCACACACATACTGGCCCATTAGACGAAAAATCGCATCCTTAAGGTAGCCCCAATCGCAGTAAGGATTCAAGGGGCTTACGCCTAGCGCCCGCCCCATGGAGCAACCTGCGCCGATTCGGCGCGTCTGATACTCTGACAGGTGCGGCGGGATGGCGGCGAATATTGCGCGCGATCTGCGGCGTTCTGAATACACTTATAAGGGCAATCAGGGGAGGCAAGTGGCTGTGAAGCATCGCGTTGGGGCAATGGCGCTGGGTTTACTGTTGAGCGCAGGAATTACGTTGAGCCTGGCGAGGGCGCAGCAGCAGAAACAGCCGTCGAATGTCCCCGACGCCCCCACGCCGCAGGCCGGTGGCGCCACGCTTCCGGGCGTGCAAGGTCCAATCACGCCTGGCGAAGGGGCTAATGAGCCGCCGACTGGCCCGACATCTTCTTCCGGCACTGGCCAACCGGCCGCCGACCAGCAACCGGCTCCGCCCGAGCAGCCGCCTGCGCCGGAGCAGGAGCCCGCCCAGCAGGAACCAGCCCAGACGACTCCACCCGCTGCGCAACAGCCTCCCACCCCTGAGGACCAGAATCAGGCGCCGCCGGAGACCGGCGAAGGCGCGTTGACCCGCTTTGTGGTCAACGTGAACTTCGTGGAAGTCCCAGTGACCGTGAAGGACAACAAGGGCAATCCGGTGGCAGGGCTCACCTGGCGCAATTTCAAGGTCTACGAGAACAACGTATATGCGCCGCTGCGCGTTTTCAGTGTCGATCCGGCGCCGCTCTCAGTGGCATTCGTCATCGATCAGACCCTTCCCTCCAATGTGATGGACAGGGTGAACCAGTCGATGGGGTCCATCCAGGGCGCGCTCACGCCGTTTGACGAAGCCGCGGTATTTACCTACACCAACGGGGCCAAGGAGTGGACCGGATTTACCGGCGCGCAGAGCCAGCGGCTGCCGGCGGTGCTTTCGCTGGCTCAGGCTGTGGGAAGCGATCCGCTGGTCCCGATAAATGATGGCCCGATGGCCGGCTGCCCGATCTACAAAAACGGCTCGTGCGTCGATCCGAACATCCAGCCGGGCCGCTCTACCGGACAGGACGGCTTGATCGCGATCCCCAAGGAGATTCACACGCTGAACGACGCCATTCTGGCCGCGGCCAAGGAACTCTCCACCCGGCCCAAAGAACGGCGGCGGGTCATCTACGTGATCAGCGACGGCAAGGAGTACGGCAGCAAGGCCACGTGGAAGGAAGTCGTCCGCTACCTGCAAACGAATAAGATCGCCGTCTATGGCACGCTGGTGGGCGACTCGGCGAAATTTGGCGAGGGCTGGCTCGACCGCTTCCACCTGCCGTTCCAGATGTACGACAACATCCTGTACAAGTACACCGCGGCAACCGGCGGCGACCTGGACGCCCAGAACGGCGTGAACGGGATCGAGAAGAGCTACGCCACGATCGCCGCACAGGTGCGCAACCAGTACACGCTGGGCTACCTGAGCCACGAGTCGATCTACGACGGCAAGTACCGCAATATCACCGTGCTGGTAGACCGGCCCAATCTGGTGGTGACGGCCAAGCCGGGTTATTACCCCTCGTCGCAGGACTATCGCTAGAGCCTGGCGCTAGAATTCGCG
>JASIJW010000128.1:0-10838 GCA_030050035.1 Acidobacteriaceae bacterium
GAATCAGATGTGGACGATTGGCGCCTACACTGCGCATCTCTGCATGCAGGACGACATCTGGGACGCTCCCAAGCGCGATCGCGGCCGCTGGATGGGAGATCTTGACGTGAGCGGACGAACCATTGAAGACGCCTTCGGGGGCGGATTCCTGATGGACGACACGCTGGATCGTCTTCTGGGGGCCGCGCCAATCAAAAGGGATGTGAACGGAATCCCTGGCTATTCGGCATTCTGGGTCACTGGAGAAACGGAATACTACCGGCACACGGGCTCGTTGCAGCAACTGGAGGCGGCGCATACTCGTTTGGTACAACTCCTCGACTATCTGGAATCGGAGATGGATCAGCGCGATCTATTCGCGGACACGAATCACGCATGGCCGTTCGTCGATTGGTCGCCCGACCTGAATGGGGATACTCCCGAGGCCAGGCGAGGCACGCAATTCGAATTCTACGCGGCCTTCCGGGATGGCGCGTATCTTCTGCACGCACTGCATGACGAGTCTAACGCGGATCGCTTCGACAAAGAAGCAGATGCCATCAAAGCAGCGGCCCAGCGGTATCTCCGCGACCCTTCAGGCACCTATGGCACTCGCTGGCAAACCAACGCGTATGCGGTCTTGTCCGGAGTTGCCGATCCTTCGCAGTATTCGGCGATCTGGAGCAATGTGCTTTCGAACGTCGGGCACGCCAGCGACAGCAGCCTGATCATCACTCCCTACTATAACTATTACGTGATCAGTGCCATGGCCGAGATGGGGCATCGCGCCGAGGCACTGAACTGGATCCGTAAGTACTGGGGCGGGATGCTGGATGAGGGAGCAACCAGTTTCTGGGAGGGGTATGATCCCACCTGGTACAAGGGCGTATTGTTTCATGCGTCTCTGCAGGCCGATAATATGTCCGGTTACAAAGTGAGTCTGGCTCATGGATGGTCCAGCGGCGTGACACCGTGGCTGATGGAGCAGGTCCTGGGAATTCATGCGCGAGGCCCGGGCTTCGCACAAGTGGATATTCGCCCCGACCTGATTGATCTCGAATGGGCTAAAGGCGCCGAGCCCACGCCCCGCGGCATGCTGGGGGTAAGTATTCGCAAAGAGTCCGGCTACATTGTCTCCATTGATCTTCCGCCTCAGACAGAGGCGCAAGTCTCAGTTCCGGCGAGCTCCCCGAACGCATCAGTTACGGTCAACGGCAAAGTGGCCGCTACTCATCCTGATGAGAATGGTACGCGCGCAATCGTGCTGCTTCAGACCGGGGGACACTTCGAGATTCACAGCCGTTGAACATCGTGGGTCGGCCTGCACTTCGCCCAATCTTCGGGTGTTTGAATGGTAGAGGGCATTGTGACAAGTCGCCATCTACATCCGTGTGAGGGTTACGAAATAAACGTCATTCTGCCGCATGGGAAATGTTTGCTCGAAAGTTCCGTGGCGGACATTGACGGTGCGTATCTCGGCAGGGGCACCGGAAGCGCTGGACTGAAGGACCGCGAGCTGATTACGCGTGAGTTGAGAGGGAGCGCCAAGATGGAGGTAGGCCGTATAGGCATCATTCTGTTGATAGCCGATACGATAGATGGCGAGGCGATATCGGCCGGGATGGAGGTGGCTCAGCGCAAGCACAACCGGGTTGACGGAACGCGCGGGAAGCGGCTGCTTATAAAAGGTCTGATCGTCCATCCCGGGGGGCGGCGCAAGGGGAGTATAGTTCCAGAACAGCGCCTGAATCTGGCGATCACCGCTGCGCGTAATCCAAGCTTGAGGGTCACCGGGCGCGGTGTCGGTCAGGGCGACATCAGAAGTGCCGAGCTGGCTGAGAAATTTGTAAGCGAAGTAGGAAGGCTTACGAATGCTTTCGTAATTCAGAAGACCAAAGCCTCCATAGAACGGCGTGAAACGCGGACCCCGTTCCTCAAAGATGTCAGTGAAGGTCCAATAGGACATTGAGGTCACATAGGGAGAGGCCTTGCGTATCTTGTCGAGAATGAAAGCGGCTTGAAGATACTGATCGTGAAGATAATCCGTGGATGTATAGGATGGGCCCCACTCGGTGAAATGGAGCTCAAGGTGGGGTAATGCGGACTGCTGAATCAATTCGCGCGAAGCTCTCATGCGGCCGAGGATTGTATCGGGCGAAGGGTCGAATACAGTGCTTACCCGACCCGTGGTGTTATCGACAAAGCCGTGTTTAATGGCGTAGATATGCGAAGAAATAAAGTCAACGGGAACATGGTTGGCAATGACAAATTGAAGGAATATCTGCTCCAACGGAAAATCCGCCGAAGCCGGACCGCCAACGCGGCATTCCGGGCAAATCTTTTTGATAGTACTCGCCGTAACCTGGTAGAGAGAAAGGTAGTCCTGTGCCGATCCTGTAAAGAAAATAGGAAGATCGGGCTCGTTCCAGACTTCAAAATACCATTGGGATATTTCCGCCTCGCCATATCGCTGCTTCCAATGAGTCATCAGAGCCGCGATGAGATCGCTCCACTTTGTCATGTCCTTGGGGGGAGTGATATTTCCCTTCCACCAGAAGACGGTACTCGATCCGCTGGCGAGTTTGGAAGGCATGAACGACAACTCGACAAACGGCTTGATATGGAGTGCAAGCAAGGCGTCATACAGAGTATCGATGTATTGGAAATTGTAGAGAGGATTTCCCTCGGCATCCTCAGTGTAGACGCCCATATCATCGTTAAGCAGCCCGTGGAAGCGAATGTAGTGAAAACCGATTTCCCGCTGGACAAGAGCGAGCTGTGCCTGCCAGTCGGCACGAAGGCCCTCATTCGCGCGGCCGGCTCCAACTACAAGCAGAGGGGAGCGGCTGTGGGGACTCACCACTTGCGAGACATCAGCAGTGATGTGGCGGCTCTCGTCTGGAACTGCGGAAGCCCAAAGCTCCGCCCGCTGAGCGCAGGCACTGATCGCGAGTACAAAGAGAATCGTGAGGGGCTTGCGCGCTCGTAACATAGTTGCCCTGTTTAAGGATTAAATCTGCGGGTGAAACCCTTTGATGTAGTTGAGATCTGCTCTGCTATCTATTATATAAAAATCGCTCGTTCAAATAGCTGTTTTAATCGGCTTCGAGCCTTTGAGGGCAGTTGCTTCGACGGGCGAGCCGCGTGCCTGGCGCTTCGCGCAGGCGGGAAAACGACCTTGGGAGCCGATTGATGAAGTTAGCATGCGTTTGCCTTACTACGTTGTTTCTCTTTAGTGGCAGTATCGTGCAGGCACAACGTGAGCAAATTCTGCCTGAGCCCCGGAATGTGCGGTACGGGTCTGGAAGTATTCCCATCCATGGCCTTGTCGTCACCTTCGCTTCATCGCCGACTACTGAAGACAGGTTCGCTGCAGCCGAGCTTGCGCGCGGATTAGCTCAGGAAACGGGAGCTCGCATTCCAATTTTGGCGGCTTCCAGAGCGCCGCGAGCCATTGTTCTGGATCGCACCGGCGGAGCGGATGCATTGCCGGTTCCGGGTGAGAAGGCGGGACCGGAATCGCGTGAATCATACCGAGTTGCGATCGATGCGCATGGGATTCGGATCACCGGCCGCTCCTCAGCGGGCGTCTACTACGGAGTGCAGACCCTGCTTCAGTTGGCGAAGGGGACGGGAAATGCGGCGACGTTTCCCGAGGTTGCGATCCAGGACTGGCCATCGCTGCCCTATCGCGCCACGCTAGTCGACGTGGGAAGCGAAGGTCCAATGTCCACGGTAGCGCAAATTGAAAAACAGCTCGACCTGATCGCGCGGTTCAAAGGGAATCAGTACTTGTTCTATTGCGAAGCCTGCGTCCAGTTTGACGGTTACCCACTGCTTAATCCGCGGGCGCAGTTCACGAAGAACCAAGTACGACAGATTATTGCCTATGGCCGGGAACGGCATATCGAAATTGTTCCGGCCGTTGAGCTTTTCGGCCATTTACATGACCTGTTCCGCATCGAGAGGTATTCCAGCCTGGCGGATTTTCCTCATGGCGGCGAGTTCAATCCCGCCAATCCAGACGTCAAGGTTCTCTTGCAGGATTGGATTTCTCAGTTGTCTGCACTCTTTCCAAGCCCATTTGTGGACATCGGTTTTGATGAGACCTTTAGTATCCAGAAGGCGGCAGAGAGCGCGGGAGCCGGCGCCACTCCCGTCAAGCTCTTCCTCGACCAACTGCGTCTGGTGACGAATCAGTTTCAGGCGCACGGGAAACAGGTGATGGCATATGCCGACATCATGGTGAAGTTTCCAGGCATCATTCCTGACCTTCCGCCCGGATTGATCGCTCTGCCCTGGTATTACGACGCCAAACCAGACCCCGAGTACAAGCAATGGCTCAATCCATTGGTGGAGCACCATGTTCCGCATATCGTTGTGTCAGGGGTGAGCAGTTGGGATGAGATCGCTCCCGACTTCGACACCACCTTTGAGAACATTGACACACTGCTGGCGGCGGGGAGGAGATCGGGCACACTTGGTCTGGTCAATACGGTTTGGACGGACGACGGCCAGTTGCTGATGCAAATGTCGTGGCCGGGGATAGCGTATGGAGCGGCCTCTGCGTGGCAATCTCAGCCGCTGCAGCAGTCCAGTTTCTTCGCCGCGTATAGCCGTGTTCTGTATTCGCCTGCCGTCGCTGCGAGCATTGCCCAAGCCTACACAGAACTGAATGCCGCCGAGCAGAGCCTGCAGGCGGCACTAGGCGAGGAGACCATGTCGGCCGTGTGGAGGGATCCGTTTGAACCACGAACCATGGAGCAGTTGAGGAAAAACCGCGACAACCTTCGCCAGTGCAGGCTCCACGCTGAAAATGCGGAGGAGGATATTTACCGGATAGAGCCCTCGGGCGAAATGCCCGAGGGCTTGCCGTCTTTGATGGTAGGGGCGCAGCTACTCGACTATGCGGGTATGAAGTACCTCTATGCGTTGGAGATTGCGGATAGTTGGGCGACGCTTCCGCCTCAACCGACGAAAGCGGAACTCGCGGATGTCCTTGCCCAGGGCATCTCTTCGCAGGTTCACAGCCGTACAGCCGATCTGATGGACGCTATCAGCGCGCTCCAGCAGTCCTATAAGCGCCAGTGGCTGGATCAATACACCGACTACCGCCTTTACAGCGCGCTCGGTAGATGGAATGCGGAGTATGAATATTGGAGGCGCGCGCAGGCCCGATTCACTGAGCTGCGTAACGGCTTTCACGATCACGATACGCTTCCTTCGCTCGAGCAACTGCTGGGAGATTCTCCGGTTATGTAATAGCCCGGCAAGCGGGGCAAGTTATGGGAGAAACTTGTCGCGGGTTAGTCGCTTCTTCGCTTATCAGTGAAGGCCCTGAACTAGATCCTGAACGAGCATTCCCGCCAGCAGGGCCGTACGCGGAGCGAGTTGCTCAATGAACACGGACTCGCGCGTGGCGTGGGCGCCTTCGCCAACTGCGCCCATTCCATCGAGCGTGGGAATGCCCAAGGCAGCCGTGAAATTGCCGTCAGAGGCGCCGCCCGTGGCGGCTTGATCGAGGGTAAACCCAAGCTCTGCCGCGATGGCGCGCGCTCGTTTGTAGAGCGCTGCGCCGCCCCGGCTGCGCTCCATGGGCGGTCGATTGATGCCGCCGCTTACGGTGACCGCACAGCGCTTGTCGACGGCTTTGAGGGCGGCGAACTTGCGCTCGATGCGGGGCCCATCGGCGGCGCGTGCAATGCGCGCGTCAATTTCGGCCCAGGCCTCGGCCGGAATAACGTTGCTCTTGGTGCCTCCGCCAGCCACGCCCACGCTTATCGTGAGGCCGCGCTTCAGATCGGTCCATCCGCTTACGGTTTCGATGACGCGGGCAAGCTCGCGAAGGGCGTTTGCGCCTTTTTCAAAGTCTACTCCGGCATGTGCTGCCACTCCGCGCACGCAAACCTTCCAGTATCCGGTGCCCTTGCGCTCGGTTTTACAGGCCAGTCCGTGCGCGGGTTCGAGAACATAAACAGCCGAGCACTGCTGAGCCACCTGTTCAATGAGCGGGCGTGAGATGGGACTGCCGATCTCCTCTTCGCTGTTCAGGAGAAGAACGACTTCGCGGCGGAGAAACTGTGCTTCAAGGAGCAGTTCAATGGCGGTAAAGGCAATGGCGACTCCGGCCTTCATATCGAACACTCCTGGCCCCCAGAGACGGCCGTCGCGGACCCGCCAGGGCATCGTCTTTGGGGTTCCGAGCGGCCAGACAGTGTCGAGGTGGCCGAGCAACAGCACGCGATCATTGGAAGAGCGCGGACCGAAGCGGGCTTCCAGGACGTTGCCAAAGCACTTTTGCCTGTGCAACTTGACGCGGGCGCCAAGCGAACGGGCGCGTTGTGCAGCTAGTGCAATGCAGGCGTCGACGGCAGATTTATTGTCGGAGGGGGATTCTGCGTTGACCAGGGTATGGGTGAATTCGATCAACGTCTGTTCTTTGCGCCGAGCGCCGCTTAGCAACGCGCGCATTGGAACTGAAATTTCTTCGAGTTGTCCAGCCATAAGGAGACTTTATCAGCCAATAGTGATAGAGTTCTATTAGTCAACTGCACGAACCATTGGCCACCTTGAGTACATTGCCGAACGCGGAACGGGCTGCAAACGTGTATTCGGTTCCCGCCATCCATCGGATGCTCGATATTATCGAGGCGCTGATCAAGGTTCGTACCATTACGGTCAGCGAAGTCAATCAGCAGTTGAAGATTCCGAAGAGTTCGGCATATGCAATTCTGCAGACGCTGAAATCCCGCGGCTACGTGCATAAGGACGAGGCCGATCGCTATTCCCTGAGCCTGAAGCTGTTTAGCCTGGGTAGTGAACTGATTGCGGGCATTGATCTGCGGCGGTCGACCTATTCGCTGCTGAAAGAACTGGCGGAAAGGGCACAGATTACGGCGCACCTCGCTGTACTCGAAGGCAATCGCGCTGTCTATATAGAGAAGATCGAGGTGATAGCTAGCATACGGCTGCGGACGGAGGTGGGCCGCACGCTTCACCTGCATTCGACGGCCGCCGGTAAGGCACTGCTGGCGTTTCTTCCGGACGACGAGATCGACCGCATGTTGAAAACGCTGCCGTTGCGGGAACTCACATCCAAGACCATCACGGATGTGGCAACCTTCAGAAAAGAGCTTGCTCGCGTGCGCGCGCTGGGATACTCGGTCAATAACGAAGAGAACGAGCCGGAGACACGAGCGGTGGCCGCGCCTATTTTTGGCGCCGATGGCCGGACCATCGCAGCGATCAACTTAGGAGCGAGTACTCTGCAGATGCGCAGCAAGGATATTTCCGGATTGGGTCAACTAGTAAAGGAATACGCACTGAAGATGTCCGAACAGCTGGGCTACCAAGCCGCTAGGAATATCCCATCGCCTTGATGCGCTCGGCAGCTTGCTGCTGGACCTTCTGATAGAGGCTGTTGCCGTGTGCGTCAATAGCCACGATTAGCGGGCCAAAATCGCGGACGCGGAACTTCCAGAGGCACTCCGGCATCAGGTCCTCCCACCACACTTCTTCGATCTCCTCGATTTGCAAAGTCTCGAGTGCCGCGGCTCCGCCGACGATAGCTAGATAAACGGCGCCAAAATTCTTCATGGCATCGACACTCGGCTGTAGCAGGCCGCCTTTGCCGACTACCGCCCGGACGCCATATTGATTCAGGAGCCCCGGGACGAAGCGATCCATGCGCTGACTGGTGGTGGTGCCAATCGAGATCTTTTCGAAGCTGCCGTCGGAAAGCTTTTTCACGCCTGGGGCGGTGTGGATGCAGACGCCGCCGGCCAGATCGGCGGGTGGGGCAATGCCTTCGTCGAAGATGCGGCGCTGCGTGGCATCGCGGATACCAAAGAGCGTTCCGTCAAGGTAGACCTTGTCTTCGAGCTGAAGCTTGCGCATTGTGGCTTCGTCAAGTGGGGCGCGGAGATGATATTCGCTCATATTGGCCTTTTCGCTATCTGCTGAGAACCGACTCATCCTGCGGCATATAGACTTCGCCGCTTGCTTTAACGATCGCTTCAGCCCGCTCCCCGCGCCAGCATTGCATGTTTACGGCAACGGGGTTTTGGCTTATGTGTGTGTGCGCCCACTCGATATGCACGGCCAATGCCGTGGTAGAGCCGCCGAGTCCTTGTGGGCCGATGCCGGTCTGGTTGATTTTGTCGAGCAGCTCGCGTTCCATGCGGGCAACGTCCGGATCAGAGTTGACGGCGCCGATTTTGCGGAAGCAACTGGCTAGCTTGGCAAGACGAGTTGCGACATCGGATGTTCCCCCGAGGCCGACGCCAACGATGACAGGAGGGCAGGGCTTGGCGCCGGATTCAAAGATGCACTGCAGGATGAACTTCTCAATACCGCGAATGCCATCTGAAGGGTTGAGCATCTTCAGGAAGCTCATGTTCTCCGAGCCCGACCCCTTCGGCGCAATCTGGATTTCAATCTCGCTGGAATTGGAAACGAAATCGAGGTGTACAACCGGGATTCCGGCGCCAGTGTTCGTGCCGGTGTGCTTCCGTGTGAGCGGATGCACGGTGTTAGACCGAAGGGGCCGCTCTCGTGTGGCGCGCTCGCAGCCGCGAACCAGTGCAGCTTGAAGCTCTGGGATCTTGACCGGAGCATTGCTGCCGACGGTGACGTGGAAGATGGGAAGGCCCGTATCCTGGCAGACAAGCATGCTGCCGCGGTCGGCGATTTCTATATTGTTCAAGATGGTGAGCATGAGCTGATTGGCTGTTTCGTTGTGCTCCTCCTGCTCGGCTTCCTGAGCGCGGCGTAAAGCGGCGCGGATATCTTGTGGGATGTCTTGCAGCGCGCGAATGTAGAGATCGCTGACCGTTTGCTCGATAGTGTCGTAGAGGGTTGGCATGTTCAGGTCCTGGATTCGGCGGTACTGGATTGAGTCAAACTGGATTGGGCCATAGCTGTCGCCGGCTCCAGATCGGGCGGAGCCAGGCGGGTGAAGGAAACAGGGATATAGCTGACGTTGACGCCGCCATCCTGTTTTTGCAGACGAATGCGCTTGAGCCACTCCGGGTTGGGGCGTGGAAAATCGGAGCGAAAATGCGAGCCGCGGCTTTCTTCGCGCAATAGTGCACCATGCGCGACCAACTCCGCGTTGAGGCAGATGTTGGTGACGTCGAGCGCTTCGTTCCACGCCAGGTTGAAGACGCTTTCCGCGCCGGCGGCCTGGCGGCTTGCTCGCTCGCTGATGGCGCGCAGTTGGTTGAGAGCGGCGCGCAGATCGGGTCCCTTGCGAATGAGGCCGACTTTCTCCCACATTAGGTTTTCGATCTCCCGGCGCAGGACATTCGGGCGCTCGCCTTCTGTTCTGCTAAGCGGCTGGCTCCAGAACTCGCAGCGCTCGCGGATTTGCGCCGCGGAAACCTGATGCGGAACCATGGGAGAAAGTGACTGCGCCATGATGTCGCCGGCTAATGCGCCGAAGACAATGGAATCGGCAACGCCATTACCGCCAAGACGGTTTGCACCATGCACGCCAGCCGCATCTTCGCCGGAAGCGTAGAGGCCGTCGATGCTGGTGCGGCACTCGGTGTCAATCTGCAGGCCACCCATCTGGTAATGCGCGCTGGGGGAAACTTCCACGCGGCTGTGCAACATATCGAAGCCGTTGTCGTGGCAGCGCTCCACCATGCCCGGGAAATTGTCGAGTAGAAACTTTTCGCCGAGATGCGTGGCGTCGATCCATACTCCGCCGTTCGGCGTGCCGCGGCCTGCCATGATCTCGGCATAGCTGGAGCGCGAGACCACGTCGCGCGTGGCACGCTCGGCCTTGGGGTCATAGCGCAGCATAAAGCGCTCGCCCAAACCGTTGATGAGGTGTGCGCCGGCGCCACGTAAGCCTTCTTCCAGCAGGCCTCCGGTGGCGATGGATTTGCCGACCAGAAGACCCGTGGGATGAAACTGCAGCATTTCTGTATCACTGAAGGCTGCGCCCGCTCGCCATCCCATCGCCATTCCATCGCCGGACTTCTCAAGCGACGGTGATGAAATACGGTACATGCGCGCGCCGCCGCCGGTGGCCAGGAGCACGGCTCGCGCGTTGACGGCGATAAAGGTTCCGGTACGCATTTGAAGCAGAAGAGCGCCGGTAACGCGAGAGTCATTTTGGAGCAGGTCGAGTCCGCGCGTCTCTTCAAGCACGCGAATGGGGCTCTCGATAATGTAGTCGCGCAGATTCGACATGATCTCAATGCCGGTGAGATCGCCGCGATGAACGGTGCGGTCAAACGACTGGCCGGCAAAGGGCTTCTGGTGCACGGTGCCGTCGGCGTTGCGGTCAAACATACAGCCGATGCGGTTTTCGAGCTCTACGACGCGAGCGGGCGCTTCCTTGACGAGGATCCAGGCGAGTTCCTGGTCGTTGAGGAAGGCTCCGCCCTTGATGGTGTCTGCGAAATGGCGATCGAGCGAATCCGCGGGGTTGAGCACGGCGTTGTAGCCGCCCTGCACCATGCGCGTACATCCGCTCTGGCCAAGCAGACCCTTTACTACGACAGTGATATCAAGGTGCGGCGCGCGGGTGCGGGCATGCGTCGCAGCCATCAGGCCAGCCCCGCCGGCGCCGAGGATCAGAATATCCGTGTTAATGGTCTCGACGTTCATAGTTTGCGAAATGCTGTGACGCCCCACCAGGCCCAGGAGAAGCCAACCACCGTGAAGAGAATGGCTGCGAAGCGCGCGGCGCGGGGACCGATCTTTCCGTAATCGAGCACGATGCCATAAAGGCCGTTGAGGCCGTGATAGAGCGCGATGATCAGAAAGCTAATATCGATGGCCTGCCACCACGGGTTAGCGATACGCTGCAGAATGACGGCGTAGGTGAGGTCGCCGCGCAACAGCGT
>JASIJW010000129.1:0-3361 GCA_030050035.1 Acidobacteriaceae bacterium
GCTCAGGCCGATGTGGCGGATCTTTCCTTGGTCTTGGAGTAGTTTGAGGGCTCCCAAGGATTCCTCAAGCGGCGTGCGCGGGTCAATGCGATGGAGTTGGTAAAGCTCGACGCGTTCCAGCTTGAGACGGCGCAGGCACATTTCGACGCACTGGATGAGGTAGCCGGCGCGGCCCACGTACTCGGTTTTTGCGGGACCCTGGCGGGTGATGCCGCCCTTGGTGGCGATAACTAGGCCGGCGGGGTAGGGCGCGAGCGCTTCGGCGATGATCTGCTCGGCGATCTCGGGTCCGTAGGCGTCAGCGGTGTCGATGAGGTTGACGCCCAGTTCGACGGCGCGGCGCAGCACGCGTTTGCACTCCTCGGGATCGCGCGGCTCACCCCATGCGCCTTCGCCCACCAGGCGCATGGTGCCGTAGCCGAGGCGATGAACCGGAAGATCGCCGCCGATGAGGAAAGTGCCGGAGGCTGCAGCGGTGAGCGCGGGAGATATCGGCGGAGTCATGTCAGTTCGATGCTAGACTCGCGGCTAACATGTGACAATGCCATCGTGCGCAGACGGGAACCCGATGCCCGCCGCCTGCGTACTGCACAGAGTAAGAAGGAGAAAGCAACAATGAGCACCGCGCCCATGCCCACTCCGCAGGTGATCTTTTATCAGCAGTACGAGGCGGCGCGCCGCGACGAGATCGTTGGCATTCTGCTGGCGCTGTTTCTGGGGACGTTTGGGATTCATCATTTTTATCTGCGCCGCACGGGGCTGGGGATTCTTTATTGCTGCCTGTTCTGGAGCGGGATTCCAACGATTCTCGGCTTCATTGAGTGCTTTTTCATGCCATCCCGGGTGCGGGAGTTCAATGCGATTCAGGCGGCGGCGATAGCGGCTTCGCTGGGGATTCCGGCGCCTACGTGGGGTCAGCCGGTGGCGAGCGCAGTGCCCAGTTTGCCTCCGCCGGCGAATGCGGCTGGAGCCATCACCTGTCCACGCTGCCAGACGGTGAATCCGGCGGGGTCGCGGTTCTGCTCGGTGTGCGGAGGTGGGCTGGGGTGAGGTGCGAATCAGCGAGTCGGCAAGTTAGCGAGTCAGCGTGGGCGACTTCGCCAGCGGAGTTGGTGGTTTGGTTCCCACCTAGCTGCAAAAACAAAGACGCGGCGAGGTTTCATTCCACGGACGAAGACCTGTCCGTGGGGACCCTGAGGGTGGCGCCTGATTTCATTCAGTGGGATATCGCCGCGAAAAGCGTCGCCTCGACCTTTCGCGCTTACATATTCGCGTGGCCGGCGCGCATCTCTTCGTTGAACTTGGGCTTGGTGAAGTCGAGGGCGGCGTCGCGCAGGGCTTCGTACTCGGCGGCGCGGGCCATCAGCGCAGGAGTCGCAGCCGCAAACTCGCCGTCGAGCTTCAAGAATCCCTCGCCGGCTTCGTGGCCGGCCATGCGCAAGAGGTCCGATTCGGTCGTGTTCAGGTACTGCGCGTCGCAGGGGTCGGCGATCCATACGGGCTGGCCCGCGCCCAGCACGCCGGAGAGCCAGTAGACCTTGCTCAGAAGATAGCGCAGCCGCTCCTTGTCGTCCGTTTCCGTAAAGATGAACTTCTTTTGCCAGCGGCTGTAGTAGCGCGTGGTTACGGGCACGGGCTGGCGATTGCCGGATTTCAAGAACTCGAGCTGGCCCATGTCGACGGTCTTGCGCACGGCGTTGTAGATGAAGCTTTCGGCGTAGGGCTGTTCCATGGCGGGCACGATTTCGGCAAACGTCAGCGTGACGCTGGCTGCAATCTTGGCGTGCAGGTTGTGCGAGCCGCCGTCTTCCAGGCGGATTTCGCCGTGGACGATGTAGGTGTCGGCGCCGGAGGTGGAGCGGTGGAACGGCCACTGGAACTGGCCAAAGGCCATGGGCAGGCCGGCGAGGGTGACGTAGCAGTCGGGCCGCGGATTGCGCAGGCGCTTTGCTCCGGCGGCTAGGTGCGCGGTCATCTCGGGCAGCAGGTGCGCCTGATCGAAGTCGAAGGTGTCGGTCAGCTCGAGCTTGAGCGTTTTGCCGGGCACGCCGGCGAGGCCAAGCTGAAAGATGGCTGTGGGCTGGCCATCGCCGGCTGTACCATGATTGGCCGAGACCATCACCATGCCCGCCTGCTTTGCGGCTGCATCAATGGCCGTCACAAGGGAAGACTTCAGTTCTGCCGTCATGCGTGGAAACCCTGCTCCAGGGACTTTGCTTGAAACTTCGTTTCAGGATTTGTTGCCTCATCCATTTTAGAGCATGGCGAGTTTCAGGCTTGAAATGTTGGGAATCCGCGCTCGAACCACTGCTACACTGATGCTCTGCCCGCCACGCTGTGGCGGTCGATATTGAGGAGAAGATCGAATGCGCGTGTCTGCAATTGCAGTTGCTGCGGTTCTTTTTTCAGCCATTTGCGCGGCGCAAACCAGTTCGACTGGCTCGACGGACGCTGCTGCGGCGCAGTTTCTCGCGCCGGATGACGCGACGAATGCTGCGCTGGTGCGCGCGGGCGGGCAGCTGATGATGGCGGGCAAGGCGTATGAGTACGATCGCGTACTGGCCGACGACATTGGCCCGCGGCTCACCGGCTCGGCGAACTACGTGAAGGCCGTCGATTGGGCTGTGGCGGAGTTCGAGCAGATGGGCCTGAGCAATGTGCATCGCGACCCATGGGAGATCAACGCGACGTGGGAGCCGGAGGTATGGGCCACGGCCGAGATGATCAAGCCGCATGAGCAGCGGCTGCATCTTGAAGCAGATGGATGGAGCCCGTCGACGCCGACCGGCGGCGCCCGCGGCAGCGTCTTTTACCTGAGCGCGTTTCAGCCCGAAGCCATCCAGGCCAATGCGGAAAAGATCAAAGGCGCTCTGGTGCTGGTCGATGGGGATTCGATCAAGGCCGGCGGCCAGTTGCTGATTGGGAAGCTACTGGATATGGTGCAGCAAATTGCCGATGAGGGCGCGCACGGGCTGATGCTGGGAATCGGCGCAACCAACAACGTGCCCAGCATGGCTGGGCTCACCTGCTGCGATGGAACGGTCGCGCCGCTGCCTGTGGCTAATGTGGGCAAAGAGGACACGCTGCTGCTGCGCCGCCTGCTCGACCGTGGGCCCGTCGAAGCGGAGTTCAGCTTCACGAACCGCGTTCAAAAGCATGTGAAGGTCAATAATGTTGTCGCGGAGATTCCTGGCACCGACCCGAGCGGCGAGTATGTGGTGGTCGCCGGTCATCTGGATTCATGGCAGCTTGGCACTGGGGCTGAAGACAACGGCACTGGCGCAGCCACGGTGCTGGCCGTGGCGCAGGCTATCAAAGCCGCGGGCATTCAGCCGCGGCGCACCATGCGGTTCATCCTGTT